>DATCBF010000290.1:0-14579 GCA_036512025.1 Solirubrobacterales bacterium | reverse complement strand
GATTTCCCTAGCCAATTCGAGAATGGTCGGAGCCCAGCCGTTGCCATGTTGCGGTAGCTGGGTCCCCTTCCAGCCCTTTTCATGGACCATCGAGAGCAGCACCGGCCAGTGGCGGGCGCTGCCCAATCCATCGACGGCTTCCCGTGCTGTCGTGTGGTCATCGTTGCGGGCTGCAGCAACCCAGTCTTCGAGCCAACCACAGGTGACAGCTCCGGTCACCGCGGTTCCAAGCCTGTAGCGATCGGTGATCAGCGAGGGGTTGGGCAGGGTGCTCCGGTCGAAGTTCGCCGGCAGGCGCACGCCGCGCAGCATCTGCTCGACCGTGGCGTCGAGCGCAGCGGGTTGAACGACTTCGGGGGGCATTGCGTTGAGCCATGTGTTGACGCCGACCCGCCGCAGCGAATTCAGAATCGCTTGGTATTCGCGCTTACTGGCAACGATGCCGCGAATCCCAACTGCCACTTCGCCCCAAGGGGAGAAAAGCGTCTCGTAGTCCAAGCCGGGTTCGTTGACGACGCTCCGGTGGTAGCGAACGGTCGTCGCCCTGTGGCCAAAGATGGTGGAGTGGACAACTGCGCTGACCTTCCGGCGATCGCGGAGGTAGCTGCGGTAGAAGCGCGCCGGGTACCAGTTGAGGGTGAGGTGGTAGGTGCCGTTGCCGAAGACCATTGAGCCGCTGTCGACTTCGAAGCCATAGGCGTCCTTTATCGACCAGCCGGGTGCGGTGACGAGTAGCCGGGGGTTGGCTTCGGCAACCTTGACCGCGGCCGCAGCGAAAGCCGGCTGGGGGGCCGGCCCGCTGCCGCTGCCGTCGAAGATGAGAAGCGCGACAGCTAGTGCAGTCGCAGTACCGATCAGCGCCAGGGCATAACGACCGTAGCGCCGGCTCCCGCGGGGCGATCGCCGGCTGACCGGTGAAGACGGCATTGGCTCGTTGACGATCGCGCCGAGCAGGCTGTCCTCGGCTCCTGTCAAAGGCAAGCGAGCGACAGAGGCCCGACCGATCGGGTTGGCCCGGATCAAGGCCCCGTCGATATCGCGAAGGCTCATTGCCCCTCCTCAGGTGTGGGATCGAAGATTGGCGTGGCCCCTAAATCGCTCGCGGCCAGCGCCCTGCGCAACCGGCGCCGCGCCCGGTGCAAGCGACTGCGGGCGGCGACGGCCGAGATCTCAAGCGTCCTGCCGGCCTGGGCAGGCGTCAGCTCCTCCCAGGCGGTCAGCTGCAAGATCTCGCGATCGTCGGGATCGAGAAGAGCCAGGGCGGAGAGGACTGCCCCCTCTCCGCGGTCGGGCTCGGGCTGCGTCGCCATCGCCTCGGCGAGGTCGATTCGCAGCCGCTGCGAGAGCCGGGCGCGACGATTTTCCCCACGTCGCTGATTGGCAAGGGTCAGGCGGGCGACCCCGTAGAGCCAAAGGCGTGCCTCTGGTCCCGGCGGCACCTCCTCCCCGCGCCGCCAGGCGACGAGAAAGGTCTCGGCCACCACGTCGGCTGCATCCTCGGGCTCGGGCGTGCGGCGCAGGGCGTAGGCAAGGACCTCCCGGCCGTGTTCGGCGTAAAGGCGGCGGAAACGGGCCTCTGCAAGCTCCTGCGACGGCACATCTTCGGGGCGAATCATCGTTCGCATTACATCCATATGTCCGGCAGGCACCGGAGCGTTGCAGGGCTTGGATAACTCTCGGAGATGGCACCCAGGAGGTCAGCGGTTCGAATCCGCCTAGCTCCACTCACGAAAGCCGCCTGCACACCGGCGACTTCGTCGCTCGGGGAGATTCTGGAACCACCCCCACCTATCCCCGCAGATTCTGCCTCGCTTTAAGCCGCCAGCAGAGCTGGTGCCTGGTGGGCTCGCTCCACCACATTGGGCGAGGCGAGTTGTGCACCGTCGGATCCGCGGTATCGAGTTTCTTCTCGATCTTCCTGCCATTTTTCTCGCTGCCCTCCTGCGCCGCAAGGCCTCGAGGATGCTCGATGTAGCTCAGTAGTCGGATCAAGCAGCGGTTTGCCGCCGAGTACTCGGCTAGTTCTACGACAAAACGGTAGCGTTCTCGTCCCTCACCTTCCCGCCAGAACCCCGCAAAGCGACGCGCATGCACATCAACCTTCTCGCGGGCCGTTTCGAGAAGCTGAGACTCATCGACAGCGGCGGCATGGCCGAGGTCTGGCTCGCGAAGGACCATGGCCCGAAGCCGTTCACCCCCGACCGGCGCGTCGCCCTGAAGATCCTCAAACGCGACGACGTCGAGGACGAGGCCGCCCTCGCTCGCTTCGAGTTCGAGGGCGAGGCGATGAGCCGCTTCGACCATCCCAACATCGCCAAGGTCTTCGAAGCGACGCAGGACGGCGCTCAGCACTTCCTCATTATGGAGTTCGTCGACGGCAACTCGCTTCACAAGATGCTGAATGAGCGCAAGGCCCCGGTCGCGCCCGAGGACGCGGTCGAGATCGTCTCCCAGGTCTGCGCCGGCCTCGGGTACGCCCACCGCGAGCAAATCATCCACCGCGACATCAAGCCGCACAACGTCCTGCTCGACGGGGGCTACACCGAGGGTCAACGCCCGCGCGTCAAGGTCACCGACTTCGGCATCGCCCGCGTCAAGGAAGCGACGCGGATCACCCGGACCGGGGGCCTGATTGGCACGCCCCCCTACATGGCGGCTGAGGTCTCCAAGGGCGCGGAAGCCTCCTTCCAGTCAGACGTCTTCGCCTGCGGCGCCCTGCTCTACCAGCTCCTTACCAACACCCTTCCGTTCGCCGGCCATGGCATCTCCGAGATCGTGCGGAAGCAGGAAGAGGGCCCGCCGAAGCCTCCGGCGGCACTCAACCCGATGGTTCCCACGGCGCTCAGCGAAGCGACCCTGGTCGCCCTGAACTACCAGCCGAAGGCGCGTTACGAAAGCGCCGAGGAGATGAGCTTGGCGATCAATGCCGCCTGGGAAGGCGAGGAGTTCCACCAGCATCTGCCAACTCGCCACCAGGCGCGGAGCGATCTCCTCACGGGGCCCACGCTCTACCGCCCCGCCCCGGGGATTGCGGCGCCGCAATCCGACTACAAAGCAGATGGACCGTGGCTCCCCCTGCTCAAGTTCTTCGCCACGCTCGGGGCGCTGCTGGTCCTGCTCGCCGTCGTCTTGCGACTGACGACGGCAGTCTTCGCGCTGCCGATTTGGGTCCTCGCTGTCGCCGCCCTGTCCACCCTCGTGACCTTCGCGCTGATTCGCAGCCCCGTCTTCGCCGCCGACCCGGCGGTGCGCATGGCCGCCCGAGCGCACCTGAGTAGGGGGATCCACACGACCCTCCGCACCCTCGTCATCTGCGCCTTGGCGGCGTACTGGTGCCTGCTCGGCTACCACCTCCTGACCACGGTCAGGGAGGCGATCGAGCGACAGCCCCCCGCCTCCCAGCTCTGGCTCAAAATCGGCAGCGCCCTGCTCTGGATCGCGATCGGTCTCTTCCCCCTCAAATGGCTTCTGCGCTCCCGCATGCGGGTGGGTCGCCTGGCCGTCGCCGCCACCGTTCTCGCCCTCGCCTGGACCGCCGGCGCAGAAGTTTTGCCCGAAGCCCCCGGAGCCGTGGCCCCACTCCTCTGGCAGAACAACTCCTCACCCAAACAGCGAATCGCAGCCGAGAGCAAGCGCTGGACGGCGATGCTCCATAAGCCGAACTCACGCCTTGACAACTCAAAAAGGCGAGCACTGACAACGGCCCTCAGACACAGTCGCAACGCCGTCCTCCGAGCCCTTCGCCGCGGCCAGACCCCCCACATCCGCCGCCTCGCCCGCAAGCGAGCCCGCCGCTGGACCCGCTCGATGCGCCGCGCAAGACACACCTGGCAAAGTCCCCGTTGCCGCCGTTACGGGGGCCAGCTCACCATCGGCGCAAGTGGGGCTACGGCAAGGTGTTCGTGAGGACAACGGCTTGAGGTTGCGCGGGTGGGGCCGTGCATTGGCGACTCCCAGCAGGCAGATCGCCCGGCCAGACGGCCTGTGGAACCAACCTCGTCAATTTCGGAACTTCTCGCCAGAAGTTCCCGACTCCGCGATGTATTGCCGTATATCCCCCGCGCATCCGGCAGTGGACTCCTGGTTCGATGACCTGGTTTTCGCGGTTCGAATCTGCCTAGCTCCACCGTCAGAAGTCAGTGCATGTCGGCTCAGGGGTAGTCGCTGACTCGCATTCCGGCAAGAGGTCCAGTGCCATCTCATCCTTCATCGGCAGAGGCGATAGCGGAGGTGGGTGGCGCCGGGCCCGTCGACGATCCGCATCAGCTCGAGCTCGATGTGGTCGGCGCCGAGGTGCTCGAAGAGCCGCCGGCCCTGGCCGAGCAGGACAGGGATCAGGTGGATCTGCAGCTCGTCGAGGACGCCGGCGGCGAGCGCCAGTTGCGCGGTGCCTACGCCGTGAACCAACACGTCCTTCTCGCCGGCGGCCTCCTTGGCGTGGGCCATCGCGGTCGTGACGTCGCTGACGTAAGTCACCAGCGGCAATTGGGCCACCTCGGAGTCGGGCCGATGGCGGCTGAGGATGAAGATCGGCACGCCGTCATGGTGGTCACCGCCCCAATGATCCGCGGGTTCGACAGTGCCCCTGCCGGCGACCACCGCTCCGGTGGACATCAACTCGTCCATGATCTCGCCGTTGACGCCGGCCGGACGGCCGGGCACGCCCGAGTGCTCGCCGGCGGCGCCCGCCGAGAACCACTCGTGCAGACGGTGACCGCCGTCGCCAAGGCCGTTGTCGGGCCCCTCGTTGGGACCGGCGACGAACCCGTCGAGAGACATCGACATGTAGAGGACGGTCGAGGACATCTGTTCTCCTCCTTGTCTTCGCTCGGTGGGTCTCCGTTAGTCACGCCTATGTTCACATGGCGAGCGCGCGGCGCGGAGGTCGACATCGACCGCCGCCTGCGGTCGGCAACTTGAGCTTCACTATTTTGAGAAATATCGACGTGAGCTCTCGAACCAGACTCTTGGCGGTGTTGGCGTTGACGTGCGCCGTGACCCTCTTCGCCGCGGGCCGGGGGGCTTGGGCACATACGGCGGTCGGTCATCGGAAGCTCCTGTTCGGGATCGCCGCCACGCCCTAGTGCCGGCGGCGATCGGACCGTATGACGCACATGACGACCGCATGTGAACGAAATAAGATCTCCGCGGCGCACGAGCTAGGCAGGTCGGGTAGCTCCGACCACGACCAGATGCAGCAGCTGGCCCGTGACCAGCCGCACGTGCCGGTGTCTGACCTTGGCATCTTCGAAATCGCGGCCGAGGGAGGCCATGAAGGTCGAGCGCTGGGCCAGCGGCGAAAAGGTCAGTGAGACGAAGAGAAGGACGGCGTCGGCGACGTCGAAGGCCCGCAGGCCACGCTCGGGCGCGACCTTGCGCAGCGCCCGGAAGGCATCCTCAATCGCGCGCGAGTCCCGCGGCGCCTCGCGCAGGCGCCTGGCCCCGGCCAACTCCTCGCGCTGGATGAGCCGCAGGAAGGAGGGCCGGCGCAGGAGGAACTCCATATAGGCGCCGGCCGCTTGGCCCAGAGCCTTCTCGAGCGAGCCGGCGCCGTCTTCGGTCCAGGCGACGAGCGGGCGGAAAGCCTCACGGGTGGCCTGCTCGCGCTCGTGGAAGACCCGCTCCAGCACGGCAATATAGAGCTGCTCCTTGGAGCCAAAGAAGTAGTTCGGGGCTCCGCGGGAGAGACCGGCAGCGAGGGCGACGTCGGCGAGGCTGGCAGCATCGAAGCCACGCTCGGAAAAGAGCCGCTCCGCGGCTGCGAGGATCGCCTCGCGGCTGCGCGTCGCGTCGCGGGTCTTCTCGTCGCTCTTCGGCGCCAGGGTTCGAGCCATGCCCGGCATGATATATAACTTGCTAGACGTTCAGCTAACTCATGCCCGCACCCGAACCGACACTTTTTTATGACCTCGGCTCTCCCTACGCCTACCTGGCGGTGGAGCGGGCGGTGGCGGTGCTCGGCTTCGAGCCGCGCTTGGAACCGGTCCTGGTCGGTGGGATCTTCACCCTGCGCGGGCACGGCAGCTGGTCGCAGACCCCTGACCGGGCCGGGCGGATAGCCGAGGTCGAGGCTCGCGCCGAGCGCTACGGGCTGGCGCCGCTGCGCTGGCCATCGGGGTGGCCCGACAACACCCTGAAAGCGATGCGGGCGGTGGTCTGGGCGGAACTGATCGGCGGCGGTCAGCGCTTCGCCAGGGCGGCATTCAAGGCGGCGTTCGCCGAAGGCCGAGACCTCAGCGAGCTCGAGGTTTTGATCGCGATCGCGGACTCGGTGGGACTGCCATCGGAGGACTTGAGCGGAGCGATCGAGGAGTTGGCGATCAAAGATGCGCTGAAGCAGGCGACCACGCGAGCCTGGGAGCGCGGCGTGGTCGGAGTGCCCTGCATCGAGGTCGGCAAGAAGGTCTTCTACGGCGACGACCAGCTGGATTTCGCCGCGGCCAAGCTTGGCGAGATGGCCGGCCGGCGGTGATCTACGTCGACACGCTCGGCAGCATCATCCACGCGACGGAGGGGTTGACGATGCTGGCGGCGGGGGTGGAGAGGGGCTTCCTAACTCCGGGGAGACACTCTCCCGGGACTCCCGGGAGGGTCCACGCCGCCCGCGCGGGTCAACGCGTCGCGTGACGGCTCTCCGGATAGCGGGGCAGGCCATCGTCTGGGATCGGCTCCCAGGGGGCGGCGTAGCTGACGAGCTGGCGTAGCTCCGGCGACGATCCGGAGGCTGCCTTCGGCCGGGTGCGGGAGGTCAGTCATCCGCGGTGGCTCCTCCTCGTCTGCTCAGCGCCTGGTGGCGGAGCAACGTCCGCAGCGTCGAGCCGTGCCGGTAGCCGACGATCGGGGCGATCTGGTCGTAGCTGAGGTTGGTGGTACGGCGAAGGTGGTTGGCGCGCTCGGCCCGCAAGCGCTTGACGAGGTCGTGGGGGCTGAGGCCGGTCCGTGCGCGACAGTGGCGCTCCAGCGTGCGGCGGGTGGCGCCGATCGCGGCGGCCGCATCTTTGATGGTGTGGTCTCCGTCGAGGTGCTCGCGCGCCCAGTCCTCGAACTCAGTCACGAGCGTATCGGCGCTGGCGAGATGGCCGACGGCGGCCTCGACGCTGATCGCCGAGCGCTCGTCGATCAGCATGAAACGGGCGACCGCGTCAGCCAGCTGCGGGCTGACGCGGGAGACGAGGCCGATGCCGAGATCGATGTGGGCGAACGCCGCCCCGGCGGTGGTGACCGGGCCGCTGTGGATGACCATGCGCGACATGTCCAGCTGGACCTTCGGATAGAGCCTGCGAAACTCGCCGGCAAGCCACCATGTCGTGGTTGCCGCGCGGTCGTCGAGCAGGCCGGCATCGGCGAGCACGAAGGTGCCCGTGCAGGCGGCGGCAAGCGCGGGGCGCTCGTCCCTCTCGGCCAGCCAGTTGCGAAGGCGGCGGATGTGGGCGGACGCGAGCGCCTCCGAGAGCGACGGCGGTGTGGCCACGCCCAGGCCGGGCACGACGAGCACGTCGGCTTCGGCGAGCGCGTCGTCGTCGCCGACAACGTGGTCCGCCGACAAGGTCAGCCCGCCGGCGGTGGTGACCTTCGTCGCGCTGCCGACAATCCGGACTTCGATCGGGTCGATCGAGGGATCGACCATCGAGCGCAGCTGCTCCGCCGTGCGAAAGACATCCAGGAGCGTGGTCAGGCCGGAGTCGAAACACCCGGGCACCGCGGTGAGGGCGACGCGCATGTCGCGAACGGTAGCGGAGGGGTCGCATCTCACGCCAAGCCCGGATCTAAGGTGTGGAGGATGAAGGTCGAAATGCTGAATGGCGGCTGGTTCACCGCGGCCGCCGGGATCTGGCGCCGCGACGATGACCTCGACCGGCTGGTCCGCTTCCCCGTCCCGGCCTACCTGATCGAGACGGCCGAGGAGAGGATCCTGGTCGACACGGGGCTGCACCCGGTCGCAGCCGAAGACGCGGCGCGCCACTACGGCAACGCCGAGGGGCTCGGCCTCGTCCAGCTCGAGCTCGACGCCGGCATCGGCGAACAGGTCGACCTGGCCACGATCACCAAGGTCGTGATCACGCACCTGCACTTCGACCACGCCGGCGGGCTGGCCCAGTTGCCGCCCTCGGTCCCGATCATCGTCCAGCGCCGTGAGTGGGAGGCGAGCCACGACGCGGCCGGCGTTGCCAAGAACTTCTACCTGCCGCTCGACTACAGCTCAATCGGGGAGCAGGTCGTTCTCATCGACGGTGACCACGACCTGCTCGGCGACGGGTCGATCAAGCTGCTGTCGACGCCCGGTCACACACCCGGCCACCAGTCGGTCCGCGTCGGCGAGGGGCTCGTCCTCGGTGGCGACGTCACCCACTTCGCGTCCGGCCTCGACGACCACCGGTTCCCGATCTTCGCCGACGACTTCGCTGCGCAGACCGCATCGGCCGAACGCCTGCGAGCGCTCCGCGACGGCGGCGCCGTGATCCGCCCGGGGCACGACCCCGCCGTTCTCGTGCCTGGTCCCGTGCCCTTGTGACCGCGAATCGGGAGTGCGCTCAGGCGCCCATGCTGCGGGCGATGACCACGCGCTGGATCTCGTTCGTGCCCTCGTAAATCTGGGTGATCTTGGCGTCGCGCAGCATGCGCTCGACCGGGTACTCGTTGACGTAGCCGTAACCGCCGAGAACCTGGATCGCCTCGACCGTGACCCGCATCGCGTTGTCGGAGGCAAAGAGCTTTGCCATCGAGGTCCACTTGGGGAGGTCGGCGGGGCGGTTGGGCTGGTCGGCCATCGAGCAGGCTTTGTAGAGGAGCTCGCGGGCGGCGGCGGTGCCGGTCTCCATGTCGGCGAGCTTGAACTGGATCGCCTGCAGGAAGCTGATTGGCTTGCCGAAAGCGATCCGCTCCTTGGCGTAGGCGCCGGCGTAGTCGGTTGCGCCCTGAGCGATCCCGACCGCCTGGGCGCCGGCCCCGAGGCGGGTGCGCTCGAGGGTGCCGAGCGCCACCCCCAGGCCTTTGCCCTCGACTCCGATCAGGTTCTCGTGCGGGACGCGGACGTCGGTGAAGGTGGGCGAGCCGGTGGGTGATCCCTTGATCCCCAGCTTGTGCTCGAGTTTGCCGGGGTCAAAGCCCTCGCGCTCTTTCTCGACGACGAAGGCGCTGATCCGGTGGTTGGCGCGGTCGGTGACGGCGAAGACGACATAGAAGTCGGCGATTGAAGCGTTGGTGATCCAGTTCTTCTGCCCGTTGATCACCCATTCGTCGCCGTCGCGGACGGCATTCGTCCGCATCGAGGCCGGGTCGCTGCCGGCCTCGGGCTCCGAAAGCGCGAAGGCCGGCGACCACTCGCCGCTGGCGCACTTCGGCAGGAACCGCTGCTTCAGCTCCTCGGAGCCGAAGAGCTGAATTGGCAGGGTGCCCAGCTCCTGGATCATCAGGATCAGCGCCGAGGAGGCGCAGGCCTTGGCTATCTCCTCGACCGCCATCTGCAGGACCAGCGTCCCGGTGCCGGTGCCGCCGTGCTGCTCGGAAAACGGCAGGCCGAGGATGTCGTGCTCGGCCAGCAGCTTGCGCACGTCCCACGGATATTTGCCTTCGCGGTCGATGTCGCCGGCGCGCGGGGCGATCTTCTCCCGGGCCAGCTGACGGACCATGTCGCGAAGGTCACGGGACTCCTGAGGAACTTCGTAGGTGCCTGTCATCGGCCCGGCAGTCTATGCCGCCGCATCCCTTCGCAACCTCCCAACTTGGGACTACAGCGGGTGCCGACCTTGCCGCGAAGTACCTTCACGGACGAAGATCCGCAGTCGCGGATCAAAAAACGTAAACAGGAGGCAACGTGGCGATCGTCAACAAGGATGAGCTGGCGCGAGGAGTAGCAGCACGAAGCGGACTGGACAACGGCCAGGCGAAGGCAGCCGTCGAGGCCACGCTCGAGGAGATCTCCAAGCAGATCGCCGACGGCAACGAGGTGCGGCTGACGGGCTTCGGGAAATTCTCGTCGGTCCAGCGCGCGGCGCGCGAGGGGCGCAATCCCCGCACCGGCGAATCGATGCAGATCGCGGCCAAGTCGGTGCCGAAGTTCAGCCCGGGGGCGGAGCTGAAAAAGGCGGTTCAGTAAGCGCCGCAGTCGAACTGGAGAGAAAAAGAGCAGACCGCGGACGAAGCGGGCCTTCTCAGAGACTGGAGAAGGCCGCGTCCACGGTCTGCTCGCGCAGGATCGCCACCGTCATCGGCCCCCACGCGCTCAGACGGGATGGCCGTGGCCGTAGATGAAGTACTCGGGCGTCGAGGCGACCCGCACCGACCAGCCGAGGCCGGCAAGGCGGTCTTGCAACGCCTCGGGCTCATAGAAGCGCTTGACGATCCGGTATTCCCGGCCGTCTCCGAGGCGCCTCGCCATCGTCTCCTCCCCCGCCCCCGGGAGCCTGTGATCGGCGCTGCGGTCGCCGCGGGCGCTGTCGATGAAAAAGACCCGGCCGCCGGGGCCCAGGGCGCGGCGCACCTTCTCCCAGAAGGGCTCTAAATGCTCCTCGGGGACATGGGAGAGCCAGAAGCCGAAGAAGCAGGCGTCGTAGGCCTCGCTCGGCTCCCAGGCGAAGATGTCGGCCTGCAGGTAAGCGACTGTCGCGCCTTTCAGGCGGGCGCGGTTGAGGTCGAGCATCTCGACGGAGCCGTCGACGGCGGTGAGCCGGCCGGCGCTCTCGGCGAGCTTCCGGGTCCAGATACCGGTGCCGCAGGCCAGCTCCAGCACCCTGCCGCGCGGACCAAAGCGATCGAGCGCGGACTCCACCTCCCGCGCCTCGGCGAACCATCTGGAGTTGGCCTCCTCGCCGCGGTCGTAGAGCTCACGGCGAAACCACCAGTCGTCGTACTCGGGCGCCCGCCGGCGGTAGTAGTCGCCCTGCTCCGCCAGCAGCGCCTCGGTTTGGATCCGGCGATCGGCGCTCACCGGCTCGCCCGCTTCCGCCCCGGCCGTCGATCCACGGCGCCGTCGCCGGCAAGAAGGGTCACCAACAGCTCGACGAAGTCGCCGTAGAGGTCGCGGCGCACGGCGGCGGGGCTGACGAGGGCTTCGACCGCGAGCCCGATCCCGAGCGCCCGCAGGACGAGGGCGAGGTCGTCGGCAGGCAGCGCCGGCTCGGCTCCAACCTCCTCCTGGTAGGTGGAGATGTAGCGGGAGACCGCCTCCCGCAGGGCCGCGGAGCGGGCGCCGAAGCGCCCGGCCAGCTCGGGGTCGCGGCCGGCGTGAGCGATGAACTCCATGTGCAGGACAAAGGACTCGCGGTCGGAGGCGAAGCGCTCCATCCACTGGTCGGCGAGGGCGCGGGCGCGGGCCTGGAGCGGAGCGTCCTCGTCGAGGGCGACCTGGGTCGCGGCCAGCTCGCGAGCGCGCTCGGCCATGTAGTCCTCGAAGACGGTGAGGAAGAGGTCCGCCTTGCCGTCGAAGTTGGAGTAGACGGCGCCGTGGGAGTAGCCGGCCCGCTCGGCGATCTCCTCGACCGAAGCGCCGTCATAGCCGCGCCGGGCGAAGACCGTGGCAGCAGTGGCGAGCAGCTCGGCCCGGGTGCGGGCCTGCCTCTGGACGCGAGTCTCTCTCTTTGCAGCGTTCATTCAAATTGGAAGTACAACTTGAATGATGATACTAATCTAGAAATGAAGGCGTCCTCGATGCCGCGACTGCTCCTCGTCGCGGGCAAGCCGCGCTCGCTCTGGCTGCTCGCGGCGATGACCCTCGTCGCCGGCGCGGCGATGCTGCCGGCGATGAGCACGATGGCCGCCCACGGCGCCTCGCTGACGGCGTTCGAGTTCGCGGGGAGCGTCTCGCGTAGCGGCGAAATCGTCTCGGGCTGGGGTGAGGCGGGCAAGGCGGCGGCCTGGTGGCAGCTTGCGCTCGACACCCCGTTCCTGGTCGGCTATGGCCTATTCCTCGCCGGCGCCTGCGCCGCTGTCGCCGGCAGGGCAGCGCGGATCGGGCGGCCCGGGCTCGAGCGGGCGGCGACGATCGTCGCCTGGCTCGGCCCGCTCGCCGCCGCCGCCGACCTGCTGCAGAACTTCTCGCTGGCGCTGATCCTCTCCGGGCACGGGGCGCAGCCCTGGCCGCGCGCTTCGGCGATCTGCGGGGCGGTCACGTTGACCTTGATGGCGGTCGGCCTGGCCTTCGCGCTCACGGCGACGATCGCGACTCGGTCGAGAATGCCGGTCGAGGCGAGCCGGAGCTAGTCGCAGTCCCCCGAGCCGGGCGGGTCCTCGAACACCGCGCTCATCCGCGTCAGCACGCGAGTGGCGATCCGCAGTTCCTCGGCATCGACGTCCGCCAGGGCCTGCTCCCACCGCCCGTGCCAGATGGCGCGCTTGTTCTTGACCTTTCGTTTGCCCTGGCTCGTGAGCTTGGAGACGACCACCCGGCGGTCGGACTCCGAGCGGGCGCGCTCGACGTGACCGCACTCGGCCAGGTGGTCGAGCATCTGGGTCACCGTCGCCGGGGTCAGCTCGGCCGCCGCGGCCAGCTCGCCGGCCGGCAGCGGGCCGCGGTCATAGAGCTCGATCAGCAACTCGAACTGGGCGTGGCTCACGTCGGAGCCGAGCAGATGCGTGTCGCGACCCCGCAGCCGCCGCACGCTCCGAAAGAGATGACGGAAGGCCTGGCTGAGATCGAGCAGCTGCGCTCCCCACTGCTCGCTCTTCGCTGTCGTGCTCGCCGGGGCCTTCATCGCGTGCTCAAGCGCCGAGCGGCTCGACTCCGGCCTCAGCGGCCGCCTCGGCGGGGGTGAGCCTCGCCCCCGGGCGTTCGGCTCGCAACAGCACGACGCAGGGGATCAGCGACAGCACGGCGATTCCCAGCGACCACCAGTAGGCGGTGTCGAAGGCGCCCGCCAGCGCCGCCGAGGAATGGGCATCGGCGCCGGCACGCTGGAGCACCACGGCGAGCACGGCTGTCCCGATCGCCCCACCCAGCCGCTGCAAGACGTTCATCTGCGGAGTCGCATCAGAGAGCTGGTCCGTGCGCAGCGAGGCAAAGGCGGCGGTCATCGTGGGCATGAAGGAGAGGCCGATGCCGAGGCCGCGCAAAGCGAGCACGAGTGAGATCGCGAGGATCGAGGTGTGGGCGCCGACGAAACAGAGAGGAAGCGTGCTCAGACAGAGGATCGAGACCCCGACTATCGCCACCCGACCGCCGCCGAACCGTTGCGTCAAGCGGCCGTTGAAGGGCGCCATCGCCAGCATCCCAAGACCCTGCGGGCCGACCAGCAGGCCGGTCACGATCACGCTCTCGCCACGCACCTGCTGGTAGTAGAGCGGGACGAGGATCATCGCGCCGAAGAGCGCCGCGCCGAGGCCAAACGTTGTCATCGAGGCGGCGCCGAAGACGCGGTTGGCATACAGGCGGATGTCAAGCAGCGGCCGCTCGACTCGCAGCGCGTGCCAGACGAAGGCCACGGAAAGGCCGATCCCGATCAGGATCGGCCAGACCACCGTCGGCGCCGTGAAGCTCCCCCGGGTGCCGATCTCAGCCAGGCCGTAGACGATCAGGGGCATGCTGGTGGCGAGCAACGCCAGGCCGACCGTGTCCAGCTTTCCCGCCTCGCCGAGATCGGAGTCCGGCAGCATTCGCATCGCGAGCAGGACGGCGACGATCCCGATCGGGACGTTGACATAGAAGATCCAGGACCAGTGAAAGCCCTGCAGGATCAGCCCCCCGACCACCGGGCCGAGGATCGGGGCGAGCATCGCCGGCATCACCACGACTCCCATCACGCGGCCCATCCGTTTCGGGCCCGCCACCTGGGCCATGATCATCTGGGCGACCGGCATGATCATGCCGCCGCCGATTCCCTGCAGCACGCGGAAGAGCACCAGCGAGGTGGCCGAGCTCGCCAGGCCGCATAGCGCCGAGCCGAGCGTGAAGAGGACGAGCGAGACCAGGTACACGCGCTTGGGGCCGAAGCGCCGGGCGGCCCAGCCGGTGATCGGGATCACCGCCGCGAGCGACAAAAGGTAGCCCGTGATCACCCACTGGATCTGCGACAGCGAGCTGTGCAGGTCGTGGCCCAGCGTGTCCAGGGCGACGTTGACGATCGTCGTGTCGAGGATCGACATGATCATCCCCAGGATCACGACGCCGGCGATCTTCCAGACGTAGGGCTCGATGCGATCTGCGACGGATGCTTCAGTCATTCGGTACCGAAAGTTTAGGTACCGAAGAGTTATCTGTCAAGGGCTCAGGGAACCATCGCCCCGACGGCGCGCTGCGCCTCGGGCAATGCCCTGGCGGCGGCCGGCCCGAGGATGCGGCGCCAGAGCGGAGCAAGAACGCCCTCGACGTAGATCGTGTTGGTGAGGCGGCTGCCGCCTCCTGCGGTCGGCTCGACCCGGTGGCGGTGTCCCATGCGGGCGCCGGGCAGGCGCGACTCGTCGGTGAAGAGACTGCCGTCCTCGTACTCGACGACGCGAAAGCGCAGGCGTAGGCCGGTTCGAAAGACGATCATGGCCCGAGCGCCGAGTGCGAGTGGCTCCTCGAGGCGGGCGCTCTTGATCTCCGCGTTCCACTGCGGCCAGGCGCCGGCGTCCGCGTAGGCCCTCTCCCAGACCGCGGACGGAGA
>DATCBF010000289.1:0-3834 GCA_036512025.1 Solirubrobacterales bacterium | reverse complement strand
CGCTCCCGGCTGCCTGGCCCCGAAATCGGTCCCGGGCTGCACGCGCGCCCGGGCCCTGCGCGGCGTCAGCTCGATCGCGCTCAGCCCCGACGGCGACAATCTCTACTCGACCTCGTTCGGCAGCAACGCCGTCGACATCTTCCGGAGGAATAAATGAGTCGATCCGACAAACGCGACGGCTACACCCGCAAAGAGCTGCTGGGGACCGGCGCCGGCGCCGCGTCGGCCCTGCTGCTGGCCCAGGGCGCCGGAGTCGAGCGCGCCCTCGCCGCCGCCAAAGGCAAGCGGGGCGACGTCGCCGGGATGAACATCATCCTTTTCCTCACCGACCAGGAACGGGCGATCCAGCACTTCCCGGCCAACTGGTTGCGCCAGAACCTGCCGGGGATGAGGCGCCTGCGCCGGCACGGTCTCAGCTTCGAACGCGCCTTCACCAACGCCTGCATGTGCTCGCCGGCGCGCTCGACCCTGATGAGCGGCTACTTCCCCGCCCAGCACGGGGTCAAGTACACGCTCGAGGAAGACATGCCCTACCCCGAATATCAGTCGCAGGTAGAGCTGCCGACCGACCTCGCGAACCTCGCCACGGTGATGAAAGCCGCGGGCTACAACGTCGTCTACAAGGGCAAGTGGCACTGCTCGAAGCCCGCCACCCCCGAACACGCCGTTCCGGCCGACCTCGAAAAGTACGGCTTCCGGCGCTGGAACCCGCCCGATGCCGGCGCCAACCAGAGCGTCCCCGAGGCCGGCGGCGGTTTCGTCGACAACGACGGCCGCTTCGTCGACTCGGCCGGCGAAGGGGCGAGCGAAGGAATACTCGAGTACCTGGACTCCAACGCGGCCAAGGAACAGCCCTTCTTCATGGTGATCTCCCTGGTCAATCCGCACGACGTCCTCTTCTACCCGAGCAAAACCTTCAACGAAGCCGGTTACGACGACTCCTGGCTGCAGGGCAGCATCGGCGTGCCGGAGACCAACGAAGAAGATCTCTCGACCAAGCCGACGGTCCAGGAAGAATTCCTGAAGATCTTCAACCTCACCGGGAAGCCGAGAAAAGAGGCGGAAAAGCGCAGCTACCTGAACTACTACGGCAACCTGATGCGCTCCTCGGACAGCTACATGGTCAACGTCCTCGACAAGCTCGAAGCGACCGGCCTGCTCGACGACACCCTGATCGTCCGCACCGCCGACCACGGCGAGATGGGCCTCACCCACGGCGGCCTGCGACAGAAGAACTTCAACTTCTACGAGGAGGCGATCCGGGTCCCCCTCGTCTACTCGAACCCGAAGCTGTTCCCGCAGCCGGCCAAGAGCGAAGCGCTCGTCTCCCACGTCGATTTCCTGCCGACGCTGGCCAGCCTGGCGGCGGCCCCGAAGTCGGCTCGCGCTGATTGGCAGGGTGTCGACTACTCGAAGTTGGTCCTGAACCCGTCCGCGGATGCCTCAACCCAGGACTACATCGTCTTCACCTACGACGACTACCAGTCCGGCCAGAAGAGCCCTCCCTACCCGAAACCGCCGAACCACATCGTCAGCATCCGTGAAGGGCGCTGGAAGCTGGCTCGCTACCACGACGTCAGCACCGAAAACCCTAAGCGGCCGCAGTGGGAGATGTACGACCTCAAGACGGACCCACTGGAGAAAACGAACCTCGCCTTCAGCGGCCACCAGCGCACGCCCAAGCAGGACGAAGAATTCAAGCGCCTCAAAGAAAAGCTCGCCCGGGTCGAAAAGACCCGCCTGCAGCCGCTGTAGGGGATTGCCGCCTTCTTCTCCATGACAAGGGTCGTGGATAGGGTGGCGAGATGAGCAGCTCGCGGTTCTCGGTGACGCCGACCCCGGATGACGGGAGGCGCCTCAGCGACGAGCGGCCCTGGGACGAGAGCACCCGGCCGTCCGGCCCGGCGCCCGATCCGGAGCGCCATTATTCGCCTGAGGAGCTCGCCGCCGGCCGGCACCTGATCGACGTCCACGATGGGCTCCGCGCCGAGCTCGACCGCCTGCGGTCCGCGGTCGAGGAGGTCGCGGCCGGGGCAGCCGATCCAGTCGCGCTGCGGTCCTTCTTCAACCGGATGACGATCCGGCAGAACAACTGGACGCTCGGGGCTTTTTGCCAGTCCTACTGCCGGGCCGTGACCGGCCACCACTCACTGGAGGATCAGAGCGTCTTCCCCTATCTAGGCCAGGCCGACTCCCGTCTGGACGCGGTCCTGGCGCGGCTGGGGGAGGAGCATGAGGCGATCGGCGACATCCTCGAGCGCATCGACCAGGCGCTCGTCGCCCTGGTCGCTTCCGAGCCGGAGGCGATGGCACGCGTCCGCGAGGCCGTCGATCTGATCACCGATGCGATGGCCTCTCACTTCTCCTACGAGGAGCGCGAGCTGGTTGAGCCTCTGGCTCGTCTCGGGTTCCACTAGTCCTCTTCGCCCGGGGGGCCGGGCACTCCGAAGACAGAGTGCCCGGCCCCGAAACCCAGGCCACGTTCGGCCAGATGCGCTACGGCGTCGCGCAGATCACGTGGACGAAAACGGTGATGGCGTCCGCACCGGTTTTGTAGCTGACCTGCCATCCGGTCGCCGTAGCCGTACTCGCCGGCAAAGGACCGCTCTGATAGAGGTAAGCGGTGCTGGTCCCCACGTCAAATGAGCCGCCGCCAAGGGCGACCTGGCCGGCAGGGCATTCGGCGCTCGCGTTGCCTGAGGTATTTGCGCCTATCGGAGTCGATATATCAACCTGGTGAAGGTTCGCGGTGCCACTTGCACCGGTTAGCCCCTTTTCACCTTTATCACCCTTCACTCCCTGGGGGCCCGTGGGCCCGGCGGACCCTGAGGGCCGATTTTGCCGCGGGGCCCTCGTTTGGTCTTGCTGCTAGTCGCCTTGTTTTCGCTTTTATTCAGCTGCGTAGCCGGTGCCGCCCATGGCGACGAACAAAGAGATATAGGCGACGACCATGGCTGGGGAAGGAAAGGGACGCTTGTTCATTCAATCCTCCGTTTTAGTTGGGAATGAGTGATCCTATCTTCGGCTTTGGCAGTGCCCGGCTCAATCGACCCATAGGATCTCCCCATGAAAGCAGCCGCGATATACGAGAATGGACCCCCCGACGTGCTCCGCTATGAGGACGTCGCCGATCCGGTCTGCCCCGACGGCTGCGTCTTGGTCGAGGTCGAGGCGATCAGCATCGAGGGCGGCGATCTCCTCGCCCGCGCGGCCTCGCCGCCGCCGGCGACCCCGCACATCGTCGGCTATCTCTGCGCCGGCACGGTGCGTGAGGTCGGCGCCGGAGTCGAGAGCCCGGCCGTCGGCGACAAGGTCGTGGCCCTCGGCGCGGACGGCTCCCACGCCGAGAAACGGGTTGTGCCGGCTGTCATGACCTGGCCCATTCCCGACGGCCTCGACCCCGCGGTGGCCGCGTGCATTCCCGTGGCGCTCGGCACCGCTCACGAGTGCCTCTTCACCGCCGGCAGCCTCGAGCAGGGGCAGACGGCGCTGATCCATGCCGGGGCGGGCGGCGTCGGGATGGCGGCGGTCCAGATGGCGGCGCAGGCGGGCGCGACGGTGATCTCGACCGCCTCGAGCGACGAGAAGCTCGAGCGCCTGAAGCCGCTTGGGCTCGACCACGGAATCAACTACGCGAATGAGAGCTTTGTCGACCGCGTTCGAGAGCTGACCGACGGGCGCGGCGTCGACGTCGTCCTCGACTCGGTCGGCGGCAAGAACCTGGTCGACAGCATCGAGGCGCTGGCCTACCGGGGGACGCTCGTCAGCGTCGGCGTCGCCGGTCGGGGCGGCTCGGACATCGAGGCCAAATCGCTGTGGGCGAAGAACAACACC
>DATCBF010000288.1:0-5027 GCA_036512025.1 Solirubrobacterales bacterium | reverse complement strand
ATGCCGGTCCGCTTCTGGGGCGACCCCGACGGCAGCCGCTATCGGGCCAGCTACTTCGAGCATTACCCCGACGTCTGGCGCCACGGCGACTGGATCGAAATCACCTCGCGCGGCACCGCTGTCATCTACGGCCGCTCGGACTCGACCATCAACCGCTCCGGCATCCGCATGGGCACCAGCGAGATCTACCGCGCCGTGCTCAGCATCGACGAGATCGTCGATGCCCTGGTGGTCGACATCCCGCGGCCGGGGACCGAGGGCTGGATGCCACTGTTCGTCGTCCTCCGCGACGGGGCCGATCTGGACGACGAGCTGCCGAAAGAGATCGCCCGCCGGGTCCGCGAACAGTGCTCCCCGCGCCACGTTCCCGACCAGGTGTTTCAGATCGACGAAGTGCCGCGGACGCTGAGCGGCAAGGTGCTCGAGGTGCCGGTCAAACGAATCCTGATGGGCACCCCGGTCGAGAAGGCGGCAAGCCGCGACTCGCTTGCCAACCCGGCCGCTCTCGACTACTTCACGGAGATGGCGGCCCGGCTGGAGGCCTGAGCCGGGCGCCGGAGCTCGCCGAGCTGCTCAGACCAGTTCAGGGCCGCGAGGGCGGCGAACCCCCAAGCCGAGGCGACGAGGATGCCGCCGAGCACATCGCTCGGGTAATGCCAGGCGAGGACGAGGACCGAGCAGCCGACCGCGGCGACGAAGCCGACGCCGAGGACGAAGGCGAGCGGCCGGTAGCGCCACGGGGTGACGAGGAGCAGGGCGACGGCGACCGAGGCCGCGGCGGTCGCGTGGCCGCTGGGAAAGGCAACCGGTCCGAGCTGGTGAGGGCCGAGGACCGGCTGGAAGCGCGGGTGGGCGAGCGCGACCTTGAGAATCTGGGTGGTCAGGTTGGCGCCGGCGACGACCGCTACGGCAGCAAGAACCTGACGGGGACGGCCCCAGTACAGGCCCAGCGCACAGATCCCGGCCAGGATCACCAGCAATGGCAGTGGGTCGGCCAAGTGGGCGAAGAGCTCCGCGGCCGAGCCGAACCAGGAGGCCTGGTGAGCGGCGAAGCGGCTCAGCGCCGTCGCGTCGAGCCGCTGGAAAGGGTCGACCCCGTAGGCCGTCAGCGTCAGGCTGATCAGGGCAACGACGCAGGCAAACCAGCCGGCCAAGGGCCGCTTTACGCTCACATTCATCCCGAAAACGGTAGCGAGACGGCCTAAAGCCGCCCTCAGGCGGGCGTGACCGGGTTGCGACGGTCGGCGAAGGAGCGATCCTTGCCGGCGGTCATCGCGAAGCGCTGAATCAGGTCGGCACGCAGATCCTCGGGCGGGACGACAGCATCGACGACGAGCTCCGAGGCAAGATGGAGAAGGTCGATGTCCTCGGCGTATTCGGCCCGCTTCTCCGCGACGAAGCGCTCCCGCTCGGCCTCGTCGGAGATCGCCTGGATCTGGTTGTAGAAGACGGCGTTGATCGCCGCCTGCGGGCCCATCACCGCGATCGAGGCGCCCGGCAGGGCGATGCAGCAGTCGGGCTCGAAGGCGGGACCGGCCATCGCGTAGAGACCGGCGCCATAGGCCTTGCGGACGATGACCGAGATCTTCGGCACCGTCGCTTCGGAGACGGCGCTGATCATCTTCGCCCCGTGGCGGATGATCCCCTGGCGCTCGACCGCGGTGCCGATCATGAAACCGGGCACGTCGGCGAGGAAGAGCAGCGGCACGTTGAAGGCGCTGCAGGTCTGGATGAAGCGAGCCGCCTTGTCGGCGGAGTCGACGAAAAGGACGCCGCCGGTGTAGCGGGGCTGGTTGGCGACGACGCCGACGACGCGGCCCTCGAGCCGGCCGTAGCCGACGATCAGCTCTTTTGCCCAGCGCTTGTGGACCGGCAGGAAGCTGTCGGCGTCGAGCAGCGAGTCGAGCAGCTTCTGCATGTCGAAGGGCCGGTTCTCATCGGCCGGGACGATCTCGGCGATCGACTCCTCCGAAGCCGGCTCGACGGGCTCAGCCGCCGGTGGCTCCTGACGCCAGTTGCCCGGCATGAAGGAGAGATAGCGCTTGGCGAGGTCGATCGCGTCCTCGTCGCTCTTGACCAGGAAGTGACCGCAGCCGGAGACGCCGGTATGCATCTTCGCCCCGCCCATCTCCTCCAGGCTGACCGTTTCGCCGATCACCATCTCCGCCATCCGCGGCGAGCCGAGGTACATCGAGGCGTTGCCCTCGCGCATGATCACGATGTCGCAGAAGGCGGGGATGTAGGCGCCGCCGGCGGCGCTGGGGCCGAACAGCAGGCAGACCTGCGGCACCTGGCCGGAGAGTCGCACCTCGTTATGGAAGATCCGCCCGGCGCCGCGGCGGCCGGGGAACATCTGCACCTGGTCGGTGATCCTCGCCCCGGCCGAGTCGACCAGGTAGACCATCGGCAGCTGCAGCTTCAACGCCCGCTCCTGGATACGAAGGATCTTCTCGACTGTCTTCGGGCCCCACGATCCCGCCTTGACGGTCGGGTCGTTCGCCATCAGCGCCACTCGGCGCCCGTCGATAGTGGCCAGGCCGGTGACGACGCCGTCGGCGCCGAGCCCCTCCTTCTCCCAGTTCGCCAGCGCCGCCTCCTCGGCGAAGGAGCCGGGATCGACCAACCGCCGCACCCGCTCGCGGACGGGCAGCTTGCCCTGTTCGGCGGTCTTTTCGTGGTGACGCTGAGGGCCGCCTGAAAGCGCGGCCTCGAGAGCCTCTGCGAAGTCGGTCACGGGCGGGAGCCTAACCGTGGCGCCAGTCCACCGGGCCCGCGCGCAGCACGTGGGCGCCCAGCAGGCGGCCCAGCGTCTCCTGGGCAGCACGGGAGGCCTCGATCAGCAGCTGCAGGTCGACTCCGGTCTCGATCCCCATCTCGTGCAGCATCGAGACCAGGTCCTCGGTTGAAATATTGCCGGTCGACCCCGGTGGGACCGGGCAGCCACCGAGCTCACCGAAGCTCGACTCGAAAGAGTCGATCCCCTCCTCCGCCGCCGCCAGCACATTAGCCAGCCCCTGGCCGCGAGTGTTGTGGAAGTGGGCGGTCAACTCGACACCGGTCAGCCGCCGGCGCGCAGCGGCGAAGAACCCGTGGACCTGGCGCGGGTTCGCCATCCCGGTCGTGTCGCCGAAGCCGACCTCAGCGCAGCCCGCCGCCGACAGCCGCTCGGCGATCTCGAAGACCCGCTCGGGTTTGACCTCCCCCTCGTAGGGACAGCCGAAGGAGGTCGCGATCACGCCCTCGCAGCGCAGGCCCGCCTCGCGGGCGGTCTTCAGTGTCCGCTCCAAGCCGCTCAGCGACTCATCGACCGAGCGGTTGACGTTGCGCTGGTTGTGGGTCTCCGAGGCGGAGAGGAAGACGCTGACCTCGTCGAAGCGATCGCGCATCGTCAGCGCCCGCTCCAGCCCGCGCTCGTTGGGGATCAGGACCGAGAAGGCGACGCCCTCGCGCCTCTGCACCGCCGCCAATACCTCCTCCGCGTCGGACAGCTGTGGGATCACATCGGGGCGGACGAAAGAGGTCACCTCCATCCGCTCCAGCCCGGTCGCCGAGAGCATGTCGATCAGGCGCACCTTGTCCTCGGTCGCGATCGTCTCCGGCTCGTTCTGGAATCCATCGCGAGGGCCGACCTCGCGGATCCGGATGGTGCTGGGCAGGCCAGTCATAGATGGCAGCTTAGGCGTCGGGCGCACGATCGAGGCGGTGGGCGATGGCGGCCAGGGTCCTTCGGACGTGCGCAGCCTCATACCGGACCTGCGCGTGGGTGAAGCGGAGCTGGGTAAGCCCGGCTGCGGTGTGGGTCTGGTCGCGTAGCCGGTCGCGAGCCTGCTCGGCGGGAGTGCGGTGGTAGCGGAGCCCATCGGTCTCGATCACGAGGCCGAGACCGGGCCAGAAGAAGTCGACTTTGAAACCGTTGAGGCGCTGCTGCGTCAGCGGCCGAGGTAATCCCGCCTGATCGACGAGCGGCAGGAAGCGCCGCTCCAGCTCGGAGTCGGTCATGCGAAAGGTGCGCCGGTCGAGAACTGTCCTCAGTCGACGAACCCCAGGCTGCCCGCGAAACCCATCAAGTCCCGCCCGCAGCGCGTCGGGACTGATCAGATCGCGCTTGTCGGCCTCATTGATCGCCCGCTCGAGACGGCGGGAGCTACGGCGGATCGCGAGATCGACGAGAGTGCGAACAGGGGTGGTCACGGGGATGCCGTCGCAGACGGTGACGTCGGTTGAACGCAATGTCGAGCGACGATGGATCTGGACTCCGGGCCGCCGAAGATCGGGCGAGGACCGCACGGAGATGTGAGTTCTTCCATCGGAGGAGTCCTCGATGCCCCAGAGAGCCGCAGCACTCCCCTGACTCAACACGGCGGTCAAGCCGCAGGACAGCACAGCGGCCATCCAGCGGCCTCGCTGGGTGAGTTCAGGGCGGCCGACAGCGAATACCTCGTGAGCGACGGGATGCAACCGCCCTGTCGCCACCCGGTGCTCGATGGCGCGGCGACTCAATCCCGCCCTCAGCAGCTGCCTCCGTGCAACCACCCCGTGCTGCGCCGCCGCCAAGGCCCACACCGAGCCCATCGTTTGCTGTTCTGACCACACCATCGTGTGGTTAAGACAGCAAACGCGGAAGTTCTCCCCCTTGGGGCTAGACCATGCCTAGGCCGCCGCTTACGCCCAGGGTCTCCCCTGTTACGTAGGTGGCGTCGTCTGAGGCCAGGAAGGCGACTGCGGCGGCAACCTCGTCCGGGCGGCCGAGGCGGCCCATCTGGGTCAGCGATTTCATCGTCTCGATGATTTTGTCGCCGATCTCGCCGAACTCCTTGGCGCCCATCAGCAACGGCGTCTCGATCGGGCCGGGCGCGATTGAGTTGGCGGTGATCCCGTAGCGCCCGTTCTCGCGGGCGATCACCTTCGAGAAGGCGATGACGGCGCCCTTGGCCGCCGAGTAGACCGCCGAGCCCTTGGAGCCGACCCGTCCCGCCTCCGAGGCCATGTTGACGATGCGGCCGTATTTGGCCTGCTGCATGGCGGGC
>DATCBF010000287.1:0-2715 GCA_036512025.1 Solirubrobacterales bacterium | reverse complement strand
GGCGTCGTCTTGATGTAGATCTCGAACACTTTATCCATCAGTCGTCCTCCTCGATGTCTCTTTTCAGCTCGCTGAGCGCGGCGGCCCAGGGCTCTGCGTATTTGCTCACCCAGCGGTCGTGGACAAGCCTGATCGGGACGGGGTTGAGGAAATGCAGCTTCTCGCGACCGCGACGCTTCGTGGTCACAAGGCCGGCCGCCTCGAGCACTTTCAAGTGCTTCATGACGCCGAAGCGCGTCATCGGCAGCCGCCGCTCGAGCGCGCTGAGGGACTGCCCGTCCTGCTCGAACAGCTCGTCGAGCAGGCTGCGGCGCGTCGGGTCGGCCAGGGCCTTGAACACCTCGTCCATGCCGACAAGAATAGGTGACTAAATAGTCACATGTCAAGTCTGTAATACTTAAGTAGATGCTTAACCAAAGCGCCACGCTCGACCCCGTCTTCCACGCCCTCTCGGACTCGACCCGGCGGGGGATGGTCAACCGGCTGACCCTGGGGCCGGCTTCGGTCAGCGAGCTGGCGCAGCCTTTCGAGATGACTCTCTCGGCGGTGGTCCAGCACCTGACGGTGCTCGAAGGCAGCGGGCTGGTCCTCAGCGAGAAGGTCGGCCGGGTCCGCACCTGCCGGATCGAACCGGCGGCGCTGCGGACGGTCGAGGACTGGGTTGCCGAGCGCAGGGCCGAATGGGAACACCGCCTCGACCGCCTCGCCGACTACCTGGCCGATAACGACAAACAAGACAAAGGAGAGAAGAAATGAGCGAACGCAGCGCGGAGCACGCGACCTTCGTCATCGATCGCAACTACGAGGCGCCTCCACAGCAGGTCTTCGCCGCCTGGTCGGATCCCGTCGCCAAATCGACCTGGTTCGGCGCCGGCGACGGCAGCTCCCATGAGCTCGACTTCCGGATCGGCGGCCGCGAGGTCAACCGCGGCGGCCCTCCCGGCGGCGCGGTCTACGTCTACGAGGCCCGCATCTACGAGATCGTCGACGGCGAGCGGATCGCCTACGCCTACGACATGACTGCTGACGGAACGCGCATATCGGTCTCATTGGTTACTGTGGAGTTCAAGCCCTCGGACGAGGGCACGCGCCTCATTTACACCGAGCAGGACGCCTTCTTTGACGACGGCGACTCGGTCGAGAGCCGCGAGCATGGGACACGAGTCCTGCTGGACAACTTGGAAACAACGCTGAAGGGCTAGCCATATGAGTGACCGCAATCGCTGGATCGCTCTCTACGTGCTGTGCGTGGGGATGCTGATGATCGTTCTCGACGCCACCGTCGTCAATGTCGCCCTGCCCACGATCCAGGATGACCTCGGCTTCTCCCAGTCGAGCCTGGCCTGGGTCGTCAACGCTTACCTGATCGCCTTCGGCGGCCTGCTGCTGCTGGCAGGGCGCTTCGGCGACCTGATCGGCCGCAAGTCGATTTTCATGGCCGGCCTCGCCGTCTTCACCACCGCCTCGTTCCTCTGCGGAATCGCGCAGAGCCAGGAGATGCTGGTCGCCGCCCGCTTCGTCCAGGGCCTCGGCGGGGCGATGACCTCCGCCGTGATCCTGGGGATGATCGTGACGATGTTCCCGAAGCCGGCCGACCAGGCCAAGGCGATCGGCGTCTACGCCTTCGTCGCCTCGGCCGGCGGCTCGATCGGCCTGCTGGCCGGCGGCGTCCTCACCCAGTCGATCAACTGGCACTGGATCTTCTTCATCAACATCCCGATCGGGATCGTCACCGCCGTTCTCGCGGTGCGGCTGCTGGAGCGCGACAAGGGGATCGGCTTCGGCGAAGGGGCGGACGTCCCCGGCGCGGTGCTGATCACCAGCTCGCTGATGCTGGGCGTCTACACAATCGTCAAACCGGCGGCTGAAGACGGCTGGACCGCCGGTCGCACGCTCGGGCTCGGCGCTCTCTCGCTGGCGCTGCTGGTCGGCTTCATCGTCCGCGAGCATCGCGCCGCCAATCCGCTGATGCCGCTGCGGATCTTCCGCTCGCGCAACGTCTCGGGCGCGAACACGATCCAGGCGCTGCTCGTCGCCGGGATGTTCAGCGTCTTCTTCCTCGGCTCCCTCTATATGGAGCGCGTGCTCGGCTATGACGCCCTGCAGATCGGCTTCGCCTTTCTACCGGCGACGGTCCTGATGGGCGTGCTCTCGCTGCGCTACTCCGAAAAGCTGATTATGCGCTTTGGGGCGAGGACGATGCTGCGGCCCGGCCTGGTCCTGATCGCGGCCGGCATCGCCTTCTTTGCCCGGGCGCCGGTCGGCGGCAGCTATGTGAGCGACATCCTGCCGGTGATGCTCCTGTTCGGCATCGGCATCGGCATCTCGTTCCCGTCGCTGATGACGCTGGCGATGTCGGGCGCGACCAAAGAAGACGCCGGCCTGGCGTCTGGCCTGGTCAACACCTCGGCCCAGGTCGGCGGCGCCCTGGGGCTGGCGGTTCTCGCCACGCTCTCGGCAACCCGCAGCGACAACCTGATTGCCGAAGGGCACTCGACCGTCTCAGCCCTGACCAGCGGCTACCACCTCGCCTTCCTGATCGGCGCCGGCCTGGTGATCGCCGCCCTCGGCCTCGCCCTCACCGTGCTGCAGCCGGAGAAACAGGCTGAGGCGGAAGTGGGCGGTGAGGTTGAGGCCCCGACGCCAGCGGAGTCGGCGGAGGCGGAACCGGCCTACTCCGAGGTCGGTTAAACCATCGTTTGCTGCCCTGACCAC
>DATCBF010000286.1:0-15729 GCA_036512025.1 Solirubrobacterales bacterium | reverse complement strand
CGCCTCGCTGTTGCTGCGGCCCAAAACGAGCCTCAACGACATGGTGGTCGAGGTCGATCCCGGCAGTGGCAAGGGCCATATTTCCGACGGCGCCAACATCCCGCTCTCCCGCACCGAACCCAACGTCAACCTCGACGCCTTCCTCGCCACCCTCGACGGCGACACCCGCCAGTACGTGCAGCTCTTGCTCGCCGGTGGCGCCCAGGGGATCGGCGGTCGTGGGCGCCAGCTCTCAGGCGCCTTCCGCCGTCTCCAGCCCTTCGCCCACTATTCCGCCAGCCTCAACAAGGCGGTCTCCCAGCGCCATGTCGCGCTTGCCAGGGTCATCCACGATTTCGGCCTGCTCACCACCGAACTTGGCCGCCACGATTCCGAGATCCAGCGCTTTGTCACCTCGTCGGACGCCGCCCTCGGCAACTTCGCCCACCAGCAGCAGTCGGTCCAGGAATCGCTGCGCGAGTTCCCGGCGACGCTGACCGCGATGAAGGCCGGCTTCGCCAGTTCCAACCGCTTCACGAACGTCGCCCGCCCGGCGCTCTTCGGCCTAATTCCGCAGGCCCAGGCACTGAAGCCGGCCTTCAAGTCCAGCGAGCGCCTGTTCAAGGAAACGACTGTCCCGATCCGCGACCAGATCAGGCCCCTCACCCGCCAGACACGCCCTGTCCTCACCCACCTCAATGAAGGCTCAGGAGCGCTGGACAAGACCGTCACCGGCTTTGGCAATTCGCTTGGCGCCTTCAACAGCTTCCTCAACGAGTTGGCCTACAAGCCAAAGGGGTCGAAGCAGAGCTACCTCTTTTATCTGCCCTGGCTCAATCACGACGTCAACGCCACTTACCTCCAGGACGCCGAGGGTCCGATCCGCCGCGCCCTGGTCTTGCTCAGCTGCACTGGTTCGGCCTTGGGGTACCCCTTTGCCAGCACTAAGCCGTCATTGCTCACCGTCCTGCAGGCCGCGAATATTCCCACCCCGAAACAGATTCCCAACATTCCGCGCGATCCGAAAAATCCCACCAATAGCTGTGTGTTCACAGAGAACGTGGCCAAATGAGCAAGCGCGCGCCAAGCACAGTCCAGCTCCTTGTCATCGCCGGCTTTGCGCTGTCGTGCTTTGGCATCCTCCTTTTCCTCTGGGTCACCTTCGGTGGGCCCACCCCGTTCAAGGCCAGGACCTATGAGGTCAATATCCCCTTCAGCGAGGCCACTCAGCTCGCCCAGCAGTCCGACGTCCGGATCTCCGGGGTCTCTGTCGGCAAAGTCCAGGACATCACCTTGGCGCCAAACGGCAAGGACGCCCTGGCAAAGGTCGATATCGACGACAAGTACGCGCCGCTGCCGCTGGCGACGCGGGCGATTCTCCGTACCAAGACTCTGCTCGGCGAGACCTACGTCGAACTCACCCCGGCCGACCGCGATGGCCCCAGGTTGGCCGATGGTGGCACCCTGCCGAAAGCCAACATCGCCCAGTCGGTCCAGCTCGACGAGATCTTCCGCGCTTTCAACAGCAAGACCCGCGCCGCCTTCCAGAGCTGGATGCAGGAAGCGGCTGTCGCGATCGGGGGCAGGGGTGAGGATCTGTCAAATGGGCTCGGCGAGCTGGAACCGACCTTCACCGAATTCGACCGGCTCTTCCGCGTCCTCGACACCCAGCGTCTAGCGGTTCGCCTGCTCTTCCGCAACGGCACCACTGCCCTTGAAGCGTTGCGTGGCCGCCACGGTGAGCTGGCGAGTCTCATCCACAATTCCAATGCCGTCTTTCAGACCACGGCCCGGCGCGATCGCGACATCGAAAACGTCTTCCGCGCCTTCCCGACCTTCGAGGACGAGTCAAAGCTGACTCTGGACCGGCTCAAAGGCTTCTCGCTCAACGCGGCTCCCCTGTTCCACCAGCTGACGCCGGCCGCCGAACAGCTCTCCCCGACGCTGATCGCCTTTTCCAAGCTCGCGCCACAGGCGAAGGGCTTCTTCGAAGGCTTCGCCCCGGTGATCGCACAGGCGCCCACTTCCTTCCCGGCCCTGCGCAAATTCTTCCGTGGAGACCTCCCCCCATTACTACGGGCGCTCGATCCTTTCCTGCGCAATCTCAACCCGATCTTCACCGGCCTTGGCCTCTACAAACATGAGATCACCGCATTCCTCGGCAATGTCGCGGCAGCCACCAATGCTGTCAATCCGACCAATGGAGCCGGCGAAAACGTCCATTACTTGCGCACCATGGCCATGCTCGGCCCTGACGCGCTGGCAACCTTCTCAAACCGCCTCACCACGAACCGGGCCAGCGCATACAGTCAGCCGCTGGCATCCAAGAGCCTCCCAAGTGGCCTGCTCAGCTTCGAGACTCGCCAGTGCAGCGCCGGCATCACCGCCACGCTCGATCCCAACAGCCCAAATGTTCCAGCCTTCAACGAACGTACCGAAGGAAATGTGACCAAAGCCACCGACTTCTTCAATCGTCTGAAGAAATTCGCCTTCGATGAACAGAGCAGCTCAGGTTCGATCCCGGCGCCCGGCTGCGTCCAGCAGGGCCCGTTCAGCCCAATCGGTAAAGCGGGATCGCCGTCCAGCTACCAGCACACGTTCGAACAGCAGGGTGAATAGAAGTCATCACGTGCAACCCTCTTCGCTGGCGCAAGTCAGCGGCTCTTTCTACGATTACAGCAGGATCAGTCGAGTAGCACATAGTTGCTAATGAGAGAGCATTTACCCGACCGCTAGGCGCTATTTGAACGTCAGCCTGTCGGGCGGGGAAGTGGCTGAATCACGGAGAGTAAAGAGACCACTCTCGCCCACCGGCCGGACCCTGACCAGCTTGCCGGTGCGCACAAGTACTCGATTGGCTCGACCGGGTGCAACGCCTACCATGAACCGACTCCCGCTTTGCGGCAGATGTCGTGGATGCGCGCTAAGAATGACGATGGCGAGCCCATACGTGATGGCAATTCCGTTCGGGGCGCACGTTTGGCGGGGGGTGCCCCTGAAGGGCAGCCAGAGAAGACATAGGTAGTTCTTTGCGGGCACAAGCCACAGCCCACGTCCCGGCGCTCCCGCTAGCCGCTGACCTAGATCCCAATTCATCCCATGTGCAGGGTTACTGATAATTCTTCGTCTGAGGGCTGTGGGAAATCGCTCCAATGGAAATATCAATTTCGTAGGAACGCGCTCCGGCCGCGTACGCAATATTGAAAAGCTTGCGATCTGGCGGGGATCGGGACGCTGAGCCACTGGAATTGAAAGACGCCTTTGTCGGGAGGTCTCAGCATCTTCTGTGCTCCCCTGTAACTGTGAGGTACTGGGAATAGCGACAGTTTGAGTACCGTTCTTCGATGCGTGCCAAAGATTGACGCCGCCAAGGACCATGAGAAGCGCTGATAGGCCGACGACAGTTCGACGACGGCCTATCAGCGATAGAAATTGGTACATAGCAAAATGATCGGTAGTAGCCTGGTGATCTACATAATGCTGAACATGCGCTAGCCGTTTTCACAGTCGTAGGTGTTGCACAGGAGCTGACTACCGTCCGCATGGTTGGTGTCGCCGCTGGTGTTATTCCTCATAATTGGCTGGGTAAAGGCCAGAGCACTAGTCCAGTTCACAGTTTCGGTATATGGAGTTGCGGTGCAGGTCCATGGCAGGTTCACGCCGGATTTCTGGCTGTTCGTCGTCGTCGACGCGCAGGCGCTGTGCTCGTGGGCATAGACTCCGACCCGGACGTTGTACCCGAACCAACCGGCGGCGCAATTGTCCTGGGGCTGTCCGTACCGGTCAAGCCATGCGCCCGTGCAGAAATTGTGCGTTTCCACGGCGCCAGCTTTAGAGATAGCCCCAATACATAGACATAGGCTCATTAATAGTCCGACGCCAATTGCGAGTAAGGTCCGCTGCCGTGAGCTCAGAGTAGGCGCACCCAGCGGCTGATGAGTTGACATTCACGTCTCCTATCCAATTAGATTGACTTGGCTGCACTCACGGGGCAATGCCGCTGTCATTTGTAATCCACCCCGATGTGTCTGTATCGCCGCGAGTCTCGCACCTCAATTGGGAGTCGAGACTTGTCAATGTGTCGACTGCTCCTAGTGCTGCTTAACAGTTTGGACACTCAGGTCATCCAAACGAAGGGCGGCGTCAATCTCAGTTGCGCAGGAGGTGATTGTTCGACCTAACAACTTTTCGCTAGTCCGAAGACGACTGGCAACGGTTTGCCGGCTCACTCCCAGAGCTGACGCGGTGGAAGACACATTGCGGCCGGTCGCGAGGTAGGCGCGCAGCGTTTGCTTGAGCGTTTCTCCGCCCGCACCGGGCTCGTTCCCCAGCGGCTTCAGGTAGAGCTCGGGCAGAGAACTGCAGAGAAGGTCGTCTTGGAGCATCGAGGCGAGCAGGACGACGTCGGCGTATCGGGTGAAAGCCTCGGGACTTCGCAAGGCAATCGGCAAGGCTGCTTTGGCCTGTCGGTGGGTGAGGCGCCAGCCGCTGAGTCCCTCAGCAGGCTCGCCGATTGCCAGAGATGTCTGACTGGACCAGTTCGAGGAGATGATGCGCCCGGCCTCGACAAAATCGATCTCGTGGCGAGTCCCGAGCCAGGCCCAGATTGCGCCCTCGCCGCGATGGATGAGTAGGAGACGGCGATCGAGCGTTTTGGCAAGGCCTCGGACTGCCTCTGTTGCGCCGAGGCCTGTGGCAATTATGCCTAGGTGGTGCACATCGAAGTCATAGGCAAGGGAGGAGGTGTCGAGGAGCTCCCCGTCGAGGAGCCTCTCGATCCGCGCGGCGCGGCGCTGCTCTGCCGTGTCGAGGCGAGAATCCGCCTCGCGGGTGTACTCCTCGGTGACGACAGTTATGAGGCGATCAAAGAGCGCTGCCTGGGCTCGCAGCAGGCGATTGAGGGCGCCTCCTCCGAGCCGGTCGTTCCCCTCGGCCTCTTGCACAAGGAAGTCCCCGAGCAGGGTGTAGCCGGCGAAATATCGGCGTAAGACAGTGTCGAGGCTGATGCCGTTACGTGCCGCCAGGCGAGCTTGGACTAGCAATGCCGCCGGAACCGGCGGAGAGCGTCCCTCGCTGTGCTCAATGCCCGCAAAGCCGTAGTCAAGCGCAACGGGGATGGTGGCGCGTAGGCCTTCCACGTACTCGGGGTCAGCTGTCTCCAAAGGGTCGGAGATCGAGTAGATGCGGGTGAGGATGGCTTCCTCTATCTCTTGGCGGCGCGCCTGCAGGCGCGCCGCCAGCTGAGCACGGTGGGCGAGAGGGCTTCCAGATCGACTAGCCAATGGATGGCGAAGCTATCTCAGGGTATTCCAGAAAAACAGAGTAGTTTTTGGTATCAGCGCGCGCCTTGAGGTGCCAGGCCGTCTTGAGGAGCAAATCGGACCGTGCAAGACGTGAAAAGGGCGGCCCGGAGGCCGCCCTTTTTCCTACATATCGTCCCGAGGGATCGACGGTGAGTCGTTTAGCCCTTCGGTGTGCATTTCCTGACGATGCTGCCGAAGACGGTAGTGCCGTCTTTGAACTTTGCGGTTCCCTTGGCGTTGAGATGGCCATCGGGGCATTTGGCAGTCAGGTAGCTGAGCTTCTTGCCTTTGTAGGTGTATTTGCGGTTTAGGGACAGTTCGAATGAAGTGACCGAACCAAAGCCACCGGCGATTTTCGGAATAGAGCCGGATGCTTTCATCCCGTAACGGCCGTTATGGATTTTGGTGATTTTGACCGTGGTTACAATCGCGGTGGGTGCCGGAACTGCGACGTAAGCATGGACGAACAGCGTCGTGACCCCGCCTTTGGTGCCGCCGTTGAAGACCACGAGTGGCCCCGTTGCGTTGAAAGGTGTCGATTCGGCGAATTCGACCTGGACCGACGTCTTACCCTTACCGACGATTGCCGTCGGGCAGGCTTTTTCCGCGGTCTTGGTGTCGCTATTCTCAAGCGCCCCGTCCGTGCAGGTTGGCAGGCCGGTCGTGTTGATCGCGCCATTCTTGTCGGTTTCGACGACGAAGCTTTCCACCGCCGGTGGATGAGTGCCATCGACCGTTGCGATTTTGGCGCTGGCGCTGAGCGTGATCGGAGTGGGGGTTGTTTTCGAAAGAGCTTTCGGGCTGATGCTGCCGTTGAGCGTCAGGATCAGGTTTCCAGCCCGCACTACGGTCGGCTTTTCGGCCGAGGCTATTCCGGCCACTGAGAGCGCCACCAGCGCGCCCAGGGCAAATATCAAAGTTAAGTGCTTACGCATATCCCTATCTCTCTCCTTTTGCGGCCTGCCCGTGTGGGCCCCAGGCCATTGAAAGTCTTGAAAGTCTTAACAGCCCTTTGAGGTCAACGTACCAGCATCGCCCTACAAATAAACCTGTGATTAACAGAAAAGATCGCCTTGCCGGTGCAGGAATCAGGCCCTGACCATGGTCAGGCGCGTCCGCTCCCGTTCCGCCGCCGCGCCTTCCGCGCCCAGGAAAGGGAGGGTCACCCAGAACATCAGGTCGGGCAGGCGGCTCGGCAGCCGCGCCGCAGAGCCATGCAGGATCTCGCTGTAGAGCAGCTCGTTGATCCCTCCCGCCAGCGACAGCGAGGTGATGCCGGGCAGCTCGACCGAGGTCTCCGCCCGGCCGGCGTCGAGGAACCCGGTGAACTGGCGCAGCGCGGCATCGCGCCGGGCCAGGGCTTTCGGGCCCGCCGCGAGGACCTCGACGATCGCGAACCTCGCCTCGTCGGGGTGCTCGGCCAGGTGTTTGAGGAGCGCCCTCAGACCCTCCGTCATCCGCTCTGCCCAGGGCGCCCCGGGCTTTGACTCGAAACCGTCTGAGGTGTCGCCGAGGATATTTCCCAGCAGCACGTCGTAGGCGGCCAGAAAGCAGTCTTCCTTGCTCGAGAAAAGCTCGTAGAAGGTCTTCCGCGAGACTCCCGCGAGGCCGATCACATCGACCACGCGGGTGTCCGGATAGCCCCGCTCGGAGACCACCTCGATCATCGCCTGGTGGATCCGGTTGCGCTGCGACTCGGTAACGGCCTCGCGCGGCAGCCCGTGACGCCCCCGCGGCAGTTTTTTAGTCAAGTGAGCCGCGTGTTTACCAGTAGCCACGCAAAAAACTGTAGAGCAGAAGCCCCTCGGGCGTGGTCTCCTGTACAGGTTTGTCTCTGGCCCCTTCAGCGCGGGTCGGGCGTAACTGGGCAGGCTCAGGCGGCGCGCAAGCTTGGCTGCTCGCCCAGCCAGACGACCTGGTCGCGATCGGGCCCGACCCCGACGAGCCGGATCGGCACCCCGACAAAGTCGGAGATGTAGCGGAGGTACTCGCGCGCCTGCGGGGGCAGGTCGGCCTCGTCGCGACAGCCGGTGATGTCGGCGTCGAAGCCGGGCAGGTCCTCGTACTCGGGCTCGGCGGAGTGCAGGATCGACTGGTGATAGGGGAACTCGTCGAGCACGGCGCCCTCCTTGGAGCGGTAGCGAACCGCCACCCGCAGTGGGTCGATCCCGCTCAGCACGTCGAGCTTGGTGATCGAGAGATAGGTCATCCGGTTCAGTCGCACCGCGTAGCGCAAGGCGACCAGGTCCATCCAGCCGCAGCGCCGTTTGCGCCCGGTCGTCGTCCCGAACTCGTGCCCGGCCTCGACCATCCGCTCGCCGACTTCGTCGTCCAGCTCGGTCGGGAAGGGGCCGGCGCCGACCCGGGTCGCGTAGGCCTTGGCGATCCCCCAGACCTCGTCGATGTCGGCCGGGCCGATTCCGGCGCCGACACAGGCCGCGCCGGCGATCGGGTTGGAGGAGGTGACGAAGGGATAGGTGCCGTGGTCGAGGTCGAGCAGGGTCGCCTGGGCGCCCTCGAAGATCACCGTCTTGCCGTTGTCCAGCTTGTCCCAGCAGAGCCGGGCCGTGTCGGCGATGTGGGGCTCGAGGCGATGGCCGTAGTTAACGTGTTCCTCGGTCATCGTGTGCAGGTCGAGCCGAGGATCGGCGGCCTCGCCGATCGCCTGTTCGGCGGCTCCCTTGTCGTTTTCCTCGCCTGCTTCCTTGCGTAGTTTGCGGTGCTGCACCGTCAACTCGCGCAGGGCCTGCTGCTTGGGCTCCAGCGCCGCGCGGATCTTGGTCCGCAGGATCTTCGGGTCGAGCAGGTCCTGCACGCGGATGCCCAGCCGCAGCGCCTTGTCGGCGTAGCAGGGGCCGATTCCCCGCCGCGTGGTGCCGATCGAGAGCTTGCCCAGTTTGGTCTCGCCGGCCGAGTCGAGCAGCACGTGGTAGGGCATGATCAGATGGGCGTTGGCGGAGATGCGCAGGTTGCTCATGTCGACCCCGCGTCGCCGCAACCCGTCGATCTCTCCCAGCAGGATCCGCGGGTCGAGCACGACGCCGTTGCCGATCACGCAGGCCTTGTCCGAGTAGAGGATGCCGGAGGGGATCAGGTGGAACTTGAACTCCTCGCCGCCGCGGACGATCGTGTGGCCGGCGTTGTTGCCGCCCTGGAAGCGGACGATCGCGTCAGCGTTTTCGGCGAGCAGGTCGGTGACCTTGCCCTTGCCCTCGTCGCCCCACTGGGCCCCGACTATGACCACGCCCGGCATAGAACCGGGATTGTGCCTGGTTCTAGCCGCCGACCGCGCGCGCCTGGACGCGCTGGTCCGGACCAAAGAGAGGAAGCGGGTCGCCACAGATCTCCACCAGGCGCGAAACCGTGCGTGGGCCGATCTGCTCTTCGAGCTGCTGCTGGTCGAGATTTGTCGTCACCAGCATCGAGCGCTGGGTCTCGTAGCGCTCGTTTACCAGGGCGTAGAGCTGCTCCAGAACCCAGTCGCTGCGCTTCTCCGCCCCAAGGTCGTCGACGTGGAGGAGGTCGACCGAGGTGAGGCGCTCGAAGAAGGCCAGGTAGGAATCGCCGCCGGGCTGAGAGTCGTAGGTGCGCCGAATCCGCGCCAGCAGCTTCGGCAGCGAGTAGATCGCGACCGAGTGGTTCTCCTGCAGCGCCGCCTTGGAGACCAGCATCGCCATCGTCGTCTTGCCGGTGCCGGTGTCGCCCATCAGCCAGAGGCCGCGCCCGCCGGCGATGTTGGCTTCCAGGTTCTCGACCCAGGTGCGCACGACTCGCACCACCATCGGCTCGATCTCGGTCACCGGCGGGCGGTCGAAGGAGACGCCGCGATAGCGCGGCGGGATCACCGAGGCGACCCCGCGGTTACGCCCTCGTTTCAGCCGCTGTGCGCGGCACTCGCATTCCCTGGCGACGTCGTCCTCGCCGAGGATCCAGCCGGAGCCGTCGCAGACGCCGAGCGGGCAGACCTGGTCGCGGAACGGCTCGCTGCGGGCGATCGCGGGCATCAGAAGTCAGGCCCGACGGCGACCGGCGCTCCCGTGCCGGCCGGCTGTTCCACCGGGCGCTCGTCGCCCGAATAGTCGGCGAATTTGGGAAAGCGGTCGAGGAAGACCAGCTTGCGGGTGCCGATCGGGCCGTTCCTATGCTTGGAGATGATCAGGTCGGCGAGGCCGTCCGGCTCGTCCTCGGGGTCGCGGTAGTAGTCCTCGCGGAAGAGGAAAGCGACCAGGTCGGCGTCCTGCTCGATCGAGCCCGACTCGCGCAGGTCGGAGAGCTGTGGCTTCGGCGGCGTCCGCTGCTCGGGGGCGCGGGAGAGCTGGGAGATCGCCAGCACCGGCACGTCCAGCTCCCTGGCGAGGATCTTCAGGCCTCGGCTCATCTGCGCGACCTGCTCGACCCTGTTTGCCCGGGAGTCGTCGGATCGCATCAGCTGCAGGTAGTCGACGATGATCAGCCCGAGGCCACCGCGGTCCTGCTCCTGGGCGTGCAGCCGCCTTGCCTTGGCGCGCAGGTCGAGGATGCCGAGGTCGGAGGAATCGTCGAACCACAACGGCGCCTCCTCCAGCTCGTTGCAGGCCCGCACCACCTTGGGCCAGTCCTTCTGCGCGACCTGGCCCTTGCGCAACTTGTCTCCGGAGATCCGCGCCCGGCAGGCGATAAAGCGCTGGGCGAGCTCCACCTCCGACATCTCCAGCGAGAAGAAGGCGACCGGCATGTCGCGCTTGACGGCCACGTTTTCGGCGATGTTGGCGACCAGCGCGCTCTTGCCCATGGCAGGTCGCGCCGCGACGATGATCAGGTTGCCGGGCTGGAAGCCGCCGGTGATGGCGTCGATGTCGCGGAAGCCCGAAGGCGTGCCGGTCAGCTCGGACTCGCCGGTCGAGAGCTTCTCGAGCCGGTCGACCTCGTCGTGGAGGATCTCGGAGAGGAGTTTGAAGTCGCTTGCCTGCTCTTTATGGGCGACGTCGAAGAGCAGCTTCTCGGCCCGCTCGGAGAGCTCGCGCGGTTCGCCATCGCGCTCGTGGACCCAGCCCTGGATCTGCTGCCCCGCGCCCAGCAACCGTCTCAGCAGCGAGTTCTGCTGGACGATCTCGGCGTAATGCTTGGCGTTGCCGGCGGCGGGGACCTTGGCCGCCAGCTCGGAGACGTAGTGTTTGCCACCGGCTTGCTCGATCTGGTTGCGCTGGGTCAGCGCCTCGGTCACGGTCAGCTCGTCGACCGGCTTTGAGTCCGAGTACAGGTCGTGGATGCAGCTGAAGATCGCCGCGTGCCGGTCGAGGTAGAAGTCGGCGGCGTTCAGCTTCACCTCGTCGATCACGCGGGTCAACGCCGGCTCGGCGACCAGCATCGCCCCAAGGACCGACTCCTCCGCCTCGATGTTCTGCGGCGGGACGTGGGCTGTGGAGGGCTGCGGCATCTGTCTCAGTCTCCGGTGCCGCGCGGCGGCAACCGGAATCAGACAACCTAGCCAAGCAGCCACTGCGCCACCGAAGGGATGCCGCCTTTTGCGGCTACTTCTGGAGTACCAGCGGAGACAGGTTGGTCAGGCCGTGGGGATCAGGCCCTCGGCTTCCTGGCGCTGCTCACCGCGAGAGAGGATGCGCTGGGTGAGGATCGCGATGCTGAGAATGGCTGTTGCGCCGAGGCTGAGCTGGACGCTGAGCAGGCCCTCCCTGGTCCAGTAGACGTCGCGCAGATCGAGCAGCAGCGCCGCCTCGTCGAAGGTCAGTCCCATCCCGACTCCCATTGGGAGCGCGAGACGATCCTCGAGCGCATCGTTGTCGGTGAGCAGCGCCGTGGTGCCGGAGGCGAAGGCGATCAGGATGCCCGGCACGAAGTGATGGATGTGATGGCCGCCGACGCTGACGTTGCGGAACGGCCCCCGCTTGTCGCGGATGCCCCAGGTGGAGATGCGAACGACGGCGAAAGAGCCGAGGAAGCCCGCCAGGAGGTTGAAGAGGACGGTTTCGGTGCGAGGGGCGGCTTCGTAGCCACTGACCGCGACGCCGACAGTGTCGACCGCCGCCGCCGGCGCCACTTCGATCAGGTTCTCGCCATCGGCGTGCTCCTGTGTGCGCCGCCGCAGCATCCTGGCGAACTGGCCGGCGATCACCGTTCCGGCGCCGGCCAGCGCGACCGCGGCCAGCCCGACTGTCTCTCGCTCCGAGCGGGCCCAACCCAAGCGTGTGCGCGCCTTGGCGCGCCGCCTCAAACGGGTGGGGAGGCGGGGGGAGGCCAGCGGTCTGCGCCTCATGCCGTCCCGGCCCCGCCTGGGGAGGGGCCTACTTCTCCTCGGTGACGATGGTCTTGACGGCGGCGACGGCGCCGTCGGCGAGATCGATCTCGACCATAAAGGTGCCGATTTCGCGGATCGGCTGCTCGAGGCGGACCTTGCGCCGGTCGATTTTCAGGTCGCGGGCCTCGCGGATGGCGTCGGTGATCTCCTTGGCGCCAACCGAGCCGAACAGCTTGCCGTCCTCACCCGCCCGCTGATGGATCGTCAGCACTGTCTTGGAGAGCAGGCCGGCGGCCTGGGCTTCGCGCTCGTTGCGCTCACGTTCGGCCTTCTCGGCGACGGCACGGCGACGCTGAGCCTCCTCGAGCGCTCCCGCTGTCGCGGGGGCGGCGAGTTTGCGCGGCACCAGGTAGTTGCGCAGGTAGCCGGGGGAGACATCGACCGGATCGCCCTGCCGGCCCAGGTCATCTACATCCTGAAGCAGGATGGCCTGGGCCATCAACGCTCTCCGACGTAAGGCAGTAGAGCGATCTCGCGGGCGCGCTTCACCGCCACGGACAGCTGGCGCTGATGCTTGCGAGAGAGCCCGGTGACGCGCCGTCCGCGCGTCTTCCCCTTGTCGGAGAGGAAGCGCCGCAGGAGGTTGAGGTCCTTGTAATCGACCTCGTCGACCGTGATCCGCGTGTACTTGCGCGGCCGCATGCGGTCGGGCATCCGCCGTCCGCGGCGGGCTGGTCCATCGTCTCGTGTTCTTGCCACTTTTCTGGTCCCTTACGTAGAAGTCGCCCGGTCAGAGCCGGGCGACGAAAACCAAGCGGGGAAAGCTTACCTAGAACGGAATGTCATCGTCCTGGCCACCGCCGCCGGCCGGAGCGCCCTGGAAGTCCGAGGTGTCGGCGGGGACGTCGCTGCCGGGGCTGAAGCCACCGTCGCCGTTGCCGCCGCCGGAGCCGTCGCGGGAGCCGAGGAACTGAACCGAGTTGGCGATGATCTCGACGCTCTGACGTTTACCGCCGCCTTCTTTGGCCTCCCACTCACGCCAGTCGAGGCGGCCCTCGATCGCGACCGGGCGGCCCTTGGCCAGGTAGTTGGCGCAGTTCTCACCCTGCGCGCCCCAGACGGTGACGTCGAAGTAGTTGGGCTTGTCGATCCATTCGCCCGACTGTCCGTCTTTGCGCCGGCTGTTGACAGCCACCCGCAGCTTGCAGACCGAAGTTCCGCCGGGCGTGCTTCGCAGCTCCGGATCCCGGGTCAGGTTTCCGGTTACGACCACCACATTCACGTTCGAAGCTGCCACAGCTCTCACTCCTCTGAATTCGCTTATCCGGACACCAGTCTAAGAGCGCGAGCGGCGCAAGCTCTCCCCTCGGGAGCCGGGAATCTTCGGAAAGAGCGGGGGAGGGGAGCTACTCGTCGTCGCCGCGCTCGTCGCGACGGCCGTGTCCGGCATGTTCGCGAGGAGGCGGCGGCGCTGCGCCGACCGGCGGCACGATCACCGGCGCGGAGGGGTCCACTTTGAAGATGCGGAAGCGGAGGACGCCGTCGGCGATCTTCAGGTTGTGGTCGAGCTCGCCCAGCAACTCGACCGGGGCCTCGAAGCGAAACCAGCGATAGTCGGCCTCGTTGCAGTGGTTGATCTCGTAGGCCATCTTGCGTAGGCCCCAGTTGTTCTCATGCTTGAGTGTGCCGCTGCCCTCGATCTGCCCACGGGTCTCCTGCGCCATCGCCTCGCGGGCAGGCTCGTCGTTGCGGGGGTCCAACATCAGGACCAGCTCGTATTCGCGGGGTGCGGGTGCCAAAACGGCGACGGACTATAGCGGCGGATTTCGCTTGTGGCGGGGCGCTAGGAGGTGGGGGTGGTCTCGGAGGAGGCAGGCCCGCCCTGCGGGCGGGCGAACTTTGACCCCTTCGGGGCCGGCATCTCTCCGCGGTGCCGAACAGATAAGCCTCCCCGAGACCACCCCCACCTCCTAGCGCAGGGTCAGCGAGGGGCGAACTCCTCCGATCCGTCGTCGCTAGCTTGGGTGGAGGGTTCGGGCGTGGGGGGTGGGACGGCGGGCGGGAGCGAGGCTTCCGGCGCTGGTGGGGGGCTGTGCGTGGGGGGAGCTATGGGCGGGACCGAGGGTGGAGGGGGCCTGGCGGGCCGCTGCCGCTTCCCGTGTTTCTGGCGAGTCTCGCGTTTGGGCGTGCGGGCCCTGCCGCGGTGCTTATGGCGCGGCATGCTCCTGGGCACGTGCTTCTTGCGCTCGTCTTTCTTTGCAGATTTGGGCTTGTCTGGATGGATGACGGCCACGCGAGCCACCGGCGGCGGATGGGGCAACCCCACATCCTTCGCCAGCGGCGGCGGCTCTGGAGGCTTCAGCAACCCCGGGCCAACCGCCAGCGCAACGAGCCCGGCAGCCACGACCGCCCCCGCCCGTCCCGCGGCTCTCCACCGAATTCGCAGACCACGCACGTCCCTCTAAGCCCCAACGCAGCGGACTTCTCCCCCAGCTTTGTCCTAATCAGCCAACGCGAGTTCGCAGCGGCGTACCGAGAGCAGGCCTACAGCTACGTCACGCGCTCGCGCAGCTCCGCGATATCGGCCAGCTGGGCATCGACCCAATCCCCAGGATTCCGCGAAAAGATGATCTTCTTCAGATCCTCGGCTCGCACCCGCCGCTCCTCGGGATCCATCGTCAGCGCCCGGTAGATCGTGTCCGCCTGCTCCTGGATGTCGAAGGGGTTGACCGAGAGCGCGTAGGGGGCGAGCTCCTCGTGGGAGCCGGTGTTCTCCGAGAGCATCAGGACTCCGTTGCGGGTATTGACCGCCGGCGCCTCCTTGGCGACCAGGTTCATGCCGTCGAAGAGCGAGTTGACCATCAGCAGGTCGAAGTGCTTGTAGCGGGCGACCGCGTCATAGAAGTTCTCGTAGATCCTGAGGTCGATCGGCATCCAGTCGGTGGTGCCGTGGCGGTGGTTGACGACTGCGACCAGCGCCTCGATCCGCTCCAGGTACTCGGCGTACTCGGGCACGTCCTGGCGCGAGGGCTGCAGGTGGGCGATGAAGGTCACCTCCTCGCGGAACTCCGGATGCTGGGTGAGGAAGGTGTCGAAGGCGGTGAAGCCGCGCAGCACGTTCTTGGAGAGGTCGGCCCGATCGACGCGGATGATCAGGTGCTTGCGGCGGCGCTCGAGCACCTCGCGCTCGGCCGCGGCCACCTCGGGTGACTCGGCGGCGCGCCGCAGCCGCTCGGCGTCGATCGAGAGCGGGTAGGCGCGGGTCACGGTCTGCCCGCCCTCGTGCTTGACGACGCCGCCTTCGTAGTCGACGTCGACATCGAGCAGTTCGTCGCAGCAGCGAAGGAAGTTGATGCAGTAGGCGTGGGTGTGGAAGCCGATGATGTCGTTGGCCAGCATGCCGTTGAAGATCGCTTCGCGGATCCGGCCGGGCAGGATGCGCCAGCTGTCGGGCTGAGACCAGGGGATGTGGATGAAGTGGTGCAGAAAAGCGTCCTCGCGCTCAGCGCGGATCATTCCCGGGGCGGTATAGAGGTGGTAGTCGTGCAGCATCACCAGTGGCCGCTCCCGCCCCTCGATCTGGCGCAGGACCGCCTGGGCGATGTCGTGGTTGACCGTCTGGTAGCCGTAATCCCAAGCGTCCAGCTCCTCTTGGCGGATGTCGGGAGCGTTGGAGAGGTCCCAGAGGTAGTGCTGGATGAACCAGAGGATCGGGTTGGCGATCACGTTGTAGAAGCGGTCGTACGCCTCGGCGTCGCTGCCGACCAGCAACACGCGGTAATCGATGCCGTCGATCGAGAGCTCGGCCGGGCCGCGCTCCTCGGAGACGACGACGTCCTCGTCGGTCATCGCCGAGGCGATCCAGAGCGCATCGCGATGGGAGACGAGGCCGGAAAGCGCGGTGACGAGGCCGCCGCCGCCGCGACGTACGGCGCGTTTTCTCGCCGCATCCAATTCGAACTGCGCGGGGCCGCGATTGGAGACGATGATCAGAGGGTCGGAGCCGTCCGGCATCGTCTCAGCCTACCCGCCGCCGAGCACGGGGCGGGGCAGCGCTTCAGCTCTCCAGTTCGGTGAACAGCTGCAGCCAGTCCCGCAGCAGACGGGGCGAGAGGAACTCCTGACGGGCATGCTCCTTGCCGGCCCGGCCGAGACGCTTGCCGAGCTCGGGATCGCCGAGAATTTCCAGGCAGCGCTGGGCGCACTCGGCGG
>DATCBF010000285.1:0-2144 GCA_036512025.1 Solirubrobacterales bacterium | reverse complement strand
CCTTGGCCCGAGTAGTCTCGGCCTTCGTCGAGGAACGGCCTGAAGCGGGCCAGCGCGGTGCGGTAACGAGCTCTGGCGACGCCACCGGTGGCGGACACTTCGACCATCGCCATCCGCGCGATGCTCGCCTCGGAGGCCAGCAGCTCGACCAGGGCCCGCAGCACGGCGACGATGCGCTGCGGCCAGTCCTCCCCCGCCGCGGCCTCGAAGCTCGCCGACATGTGGGCCACAACCACATCGAAAACGGCGTCGTAGGCCTCGAGGAAGCAACCTTCCTTGTCCTCGAACATTTCGTAGAAGACGTTCTCCGAGACGCCGGCCATCTCCGTCACCTCGATGACGGTCGCGGCCTGGAGGCCTTTCTCCGCAGCAACCCGAACCATGGCCTCCAGTAGCCGCTCCCGATCCGACCTGACGAAATATGCGGGAGGCAGCTCTCCGCGTCCACCCGGCGGACGCTGTGGATTCGATCCTGAATACGAATCCATGCAGTCAGCGTAGGGCAGTGGCCGCCACCTGTCCACCACTCACCTCCGGTCATAGACTCTGGGCGATGAAGGTCGGAATCATCGGGCTCGGCTACGTGGGTCTTCCACTCGCCGTTGCCTTCGCCGAGGCGGGTCACGAAGTCATCGGGCTCGACACGGCCTCGGACAAGATCGAGAGTCTGAACCGGGGCGAGAGCTACATCGAGGATGTCCCCACCGCCACCTTGGCGCCGCTGCGCGAGCGCCTGAGGGCCACTGCCGACTACGCCGAGTTGGCCGGATGCGGGGCTGTGATCATCTGCGTTCCGACCCCACTGACCAGCTCGCGCGAGCCCGACCTCACCTATCTCCTCGATTCGGGCTCGGCCCTTTCGCGAGTGCTCAAGCCAGGCCAGCTGGTCGTGCTCGAGTCGACCACCTACCCGGGCACCACCCGCGAGCGGCTGTTGCCGATCCTGGAGGAGTCGGGGATGACGACAGGGCGCGATTTTCATCTCGCCTTCTCACCCGAGCGGATCGATCCCGGCCGGACCGACTACACGGTTCGCACCACGCCGAAGCTGGTCGGCGGCATTACCGAGGCCTGCGCCGAGCGGGCGCGGGAGCTGTACGGGCTGATCTGCGACGAGGTGGTCGTCCTCTCCTCTCCGGAGACGGCCGAGCTCTCAAAGCTCTTGGAGAACATTTTTCGCTCGGTCAACATCGCCCTCGTCAACGAGCTTGCCCAGCTCTGCGATCGCCTCGGCATTGACGTCTGGGAGGTGATCGACGCCGCCGCGACCAAGCCGTTCGGCTTCATGCGCTTCGATCCCGGACCCGGGATGGGGGGCCACTGCCTGCCGGTCGACCCCTTCTACCTCGCCTTCAAGGCCCGCGAGCACGATTTCTACCCGGAGTTCATCGAGCTTGCCGGCAAAGTCAACCAGGCGCAGCCGGCTTTTTGCGTCGAGCGGATAGAGCGCGCTCTGAACGACGCCGGCAAGCCGGTCAACGGCTCCAAGATCCTCATCCTCGGGATCTCGTACAAGGCCGGCGTCGGCGATACCCGCGAGTCCCCGGCGCTGAAGATCGTCAGGCTCCTCCGTGTCCTCGGCGGCGACCTCTCCTACCACGACCCCCATGTTCAAGAGCTCGCCGACCTCGGCCTCAAATCGGTGGATCTGGGCGAGGGATTGGCGGGCGCCGACCTGGTCGCGATAGTCACCGCTCACCCCGGCATCGACTACGAAGCGGTTGTGCGGGCGGGCCCGGTGGTGGTCGATTTCCGTGGTGTTACCCGAGGCATCGAGGCCGACAACCTCATCCACCTCTAGCGATCATCGGTGTAGGAGTGTCATTTTCGCTTTGTTCTGCTCGCCGCGCGCGGCGCGGTCTCCGATGAAGGGAAGCAGGACCTCGTAGGTGAGGATCGGGAGCAGCTCCGGCAGCTCCGCCGTGCGTCCGAGAATGGCCTCGCCGTAGATACGGGCAAAGATCGTTCCGGCGGCGATGCCGGAGAGGTTGGGGAGGCGCCGGTCGAGTTCGCTCTGCTCACGTCCCTCGTCGAGAAAAGACGTGAGGTTGTCGAGCGCGTCGCCGAAGCGACGGCGGGCGGCCGGGCCGATCGAGGCGATCTCGAACAGAGTCACTCTGGCGACGTCGGGGTCGGCCGCGAGC
>DATCBF010000284.1:0-5301 GCA_036512025.1 Solirubrobacterales bacterium | reverse complement strand
ACCTGCTCAGGCGACTACTCCCCCTACACCGCCACCTACTACTCGACGACGACGACGTGCGGTGACGTCTACATCAGCGGCGAATACTCGGGGCAGCTGACGGTCGCCGCCGAAAACGACATCATCATCACCGACGACCTTACCCGGGCGTCGTCGAGCGAAGGAATGCTCGGCCTGATCGCCAACAACTTCGTCCGCGTCTTCCACAACTACCCGACAGAGACCCTGGATTCGACCACCCACGACAGCTCCTGCGGCAGCGGCAGCGGTGAGGAAAAGCTCAAAAACCTCGAAATCGACGCCGCGATCCTCGCCATCAACCACTCCTTCATCGTCGACCACTACGACTGCGGCGGCAGCCTCGGCACCCTCAACGTCGAAGGCGCCATCGCCCAGAAATTCCGCGGTCCGGTCGGCACCGGCAACGGCTCGACGACCTCGACCGGCTACGCCAAGAAGTACGTCTACGACAACCGGCTGCACTATCTCGAGCCGCCGAGCTTCATCAATCCGGCGCCCACGACCTGGGTGATCGGGCGGGAGACGATCGGCTGAGCAGAAGGAGACCTTCCGGCGCCCGTGAACCTATTTCAGTTAGATGATCCAGCTCACGCGCAAGAGGGAGAATTCGCTCGTCGGCCTCGAGATCGAGGCTGAGAGCGTCGCCGCGGTCGAGGTCCGCACCGGCGGCTCGACCGAGCTGCTCTCCACCGCCGTCGCTCCGCTTCCCCCGGGCGTGTTCGAGGACGGCGAGGTCGTCAACACGGGGGCGCTGACGGAGGCTCTCAAGGCCCTCTTCTCCGACAACAAGCTGGGAAGCCGGGTCCGTCTCGGCATCGCCAACCAGCGCATGGTCGTGCGGACGATGCGGCTGCCGGCGATCGACGACCCCGGGGAATTGGATGCCGCGGTCCGCTTTCAGGCCCAGGAGCAGATCCCGATGCCGATCGATCAGGCCGTCCTCGACCACAGGGTCGTCGGCGGCGTCCCGGCCACCGCGGACGCGCCGGCCCAGATCGACGTGGTGGTGATCGCCGCCCGCCGCGACATGATCGAATCTTCGCTCGCGCCCCTACGGGACGCCGGCCTCAAGGTGGTGGGCGTCGACCTCTCTGCCTTCGGCTTGATCCGCGCCCTCGGGGGCTCCCACGCGAGCCTGACAGGCGCCGAGAACGGCGGGGGCAACTCCTCCTCGTCAACCCTGTTCTGCAACATCAGCGACGTCACCAACCTCGCAGTGGCCAAGGGGCGCTCCTGCCTCTTCACCCGAATTTCGCCGTTCGGGCTCAGCGATGTCGTCACCAACCTCTCCAATGCCGTCGGGCTGACGCCGGAGCATGCGGCGATGTGGCTCAACCATGTCGGCCTCGATCGCCCGCTCGAGAGCATCGAGGGCGACCCCGGCGTGATCGCCGAAACGCGGGCGGCGCTGGAGGCCGGCGCATCGTCACTTCACGACGAGCTTCGCCTCTCGCTCGACTTCTACGGCGCCCAGGAGGGCGCGGTGCCTGTCGAGCACGCCGTTCTCTGCGGCCCCGGCAGCACCGTCCCCGGTCTCGCAGGCCAGATCGAAGCCTCTGTCGGCCTCCCGTTTTCGGTCGGCCGACCCGCGGCGCTCGCCGAGCTCGACGCAGCGTCCGCCGCACGCCTCACTCTTCCTTATGGCCTCGCACTCGACGAGTAGAAGACCATGCGCCCGATAGATCTGACCCCCAGCGACGAACGCGCCGGCGCGCGCAAGCCTGCGCGCGGTGGCCCCCTGGCTTACATCGTGGTCGGCGCTCTGGTCCTGGCGTTGACGGGCGTCATCCTCCTCGTCCTCGCCGACAACCAGATCTCTGACCGCAAGGCCGAACTGAGCCGGCTCGAATCACAGACGGCGACGGCCGAAGCCGAAGCGGCAAAGCTGGCGGCATTTGCCCAGTTCCACAGCGTCCGCGACCAGCGGGTCACGACCGTCACCAACCTCGCCGACAGTCGCTTCGACTGGGAACGGGTGATGCGCGAACTGTCCCTAATCCTGCCGAAGGACGTCTGGTTGACCAACCTGACCGGCACTGTCCGGCCTGACGTCGCGGTTGAAGGTGGCGCCAATATCTCGCTCCGCCAGGGCGCTGCGGGACCCGCCCTGGAACTGGTCGGCTGCGCGGCCGGACAGGAATCAGTGGCCCGCTTCATTTCCGATCTGAAGGGAATCGACGGCGTCACCCGGGTCGGGATCCTCTCCTCGCAGTTACCGGCCGGCTCGGGGTCCGGAGGCGAAGGCGGCAGCGAAAGCTCGACCCCCTCCAGCGGCACCTGCCAGACCCGCAGCTTCATCGCCCAGTTCCAGATTGTCGTCGCCTTCGACGCGGCCCCGATCCCCGCCGCGCCGACAGGCGAAGCGGTCGTCGCCCCGCCGCCGACGACGGAATCCACAGAATCAAGCGAAGCAACGCCACCCGCAGAAGAATCGACAGAATCGTCGACTGAAACCCCGGCGGAAGGCTGACGTGACCTCATCGAGCCGGGTAATCGTCGCGATGTTGGTGCTGGCGGTGGCAGCCGGCGCCTTTTGGGCGCTGCTGCTCAGCCCCAAGCGCGAAGAAGCCAGTGAACTGAGCGAAAAGGTGACCCAGCAGCAGTCGTCGCTGGCGCTGGCGCAGAGCCAGGTTTCAGAAGGGACCGCGGCACGCAAGGAATTCCCCAGCGACTACCATCAGCTCGTCGTCCTCGGCAAGGCCGTTCCGGCCGGTGAGGACACCTCCTCGCTGCTGGTCGAGCTGAACCGGATCGCCGATCGCTCCCATGTCACCTTTGAGAGCATCCTGCTTGGGACCGAAGGTGAAAGCGCAGAAGGAGCTTCCGCTGTGGCGCCGGAAGTCAGCGCCACCACCCCCCCAGGGGCGACGATCCCGCCAACCGAGGCGGCCGCGTCGTTGCTGCCCCTCGGCGCCACGATCGGGCCCGCCGGGCTGGCGGTGATGCCCTACACGCTCAAATTCACCGGCAGCTTCTTCCACGTTGCCGACTTCATCAGCGGGATCGACAAACTGGTCGACGCCGAGCGCTCGGGCGTGACCGTCGACGGCCGCCTGATCACCCTCGACGGCTTCTCTCTGACCGAAGAAGCCGAATCTGGCTTCCCGGCGCTCAACGCCTCTTTCACGGTCACGACCTATCTGGTCGCGCCAGGACAGGGCGTTACAGCCGGGGCAACCCCCACCGAACCCGCCCCGATCGCAACGGCATCGACCGCCGCCGCCAGCACGGAACCGACGTCGGCAACTGAATCGGAAGCGAAATGAGCAGGCTCGGGGGACCGGAGATCAAGATGCCGCAGATTAAGTCCCCGGCTTTCCTCTCCGATCTCTTCTACGACCTCAAAGATCGCAACCTCTTGCCGGTCGTCGCCCTGCTCTTGGTCGCGATCGTCGCGGTCCCGATCCTGCTCTCGGGCTCCTCGAAGGGAGCCGAACCCGATCTGAGCGGAGAAGGCTTTGCCTCCTTCAGCGCCTCCAAGGGCGGCGGGGGCGTTATCGTCGCCAAGGCAGCCCCGGGCCTGCGCAGCTACAACCGGCGGCTCAGCGACCTGCAGGCGACCGATCCTTTCAAGCAGCGCTTTACCGCCGCCGGCCCAGGCGAATCGAGTGAAGCAGCCGCCGCGGGTGGGGAAGCCGCCGCTGAAGCCGGCGGCGGGGGCAGCGAAACGGAAGTCGAAGTCACCGGAACCGAAGTCACGGGCGCCGAAACCGGCGGCGGGGGCAGCTCCGAAGCCAGTGGCGAAGGGGCCAGCGCCGTGGTCAGGACCGAAACCAAGTTCGCCTCTTATGAGATCGACGCCCGGATCGTTACCGTCGCATCGTCCCCCGGGGGCGAAAGCACGGCGGTCGTCCGCCGCGACCTGCCGGAGCTGACGATGCTCCCGGGGCGCCAGACGCCGGCGGTCGTCTTCATGGGGGTCAGCGCCGACGCCAAGAAGGCGATGATGCTGGTCTCCTCCGACGTGCAGTCGGTCTTCGGCGACGCACTCTGCGTGATCGGCTCGGAAACCTGCCAGCTGCTGGCGATGGCGCCGGGCCTGCCCGAGACTTTCGTCTATGGCGGCCAGGGCCGCACCTACCGGATCGAAGTGCTGAAGATCGAAAAGGTCGTCAGCAAGCACCCCGAGCGTGCCAAGCTCGGCACGCCAAAGCAGAGCAGCCAGGCTCCCGCCAACGGCGCCTGAGTCAGCTCAGGTAGAGATCGATCAGCTGGTTTCCGACCAGCATCGCAACCACCCCGCCGAAGGCGAGGAACGGCCCGAACGGAATCGCCATCTTGCGTGCCCCCGAGCCATGGCGTGCCAACAGCGCCAGTCCCACCAGGCTTCCCGTCAGGAGGGCGATCAGGAAAGCCGGGGCGACCGCGCGACCGAGGAAGAGGCCCATCACCGCGATCAGCTTGACGTCACCGAGGCCCATACCCCCCGGGTAGGCGAGGGCGACGCAAAAGAGAAGGCCGCCGGCAGCGACTGCGGCAATCAGGCGCTCTGGCATCCCGCCCGGGTCGGTCGGCAGCGCAAGCGCGACACAGGCGACAGCGCCGACGATCAGGATCTTGTTGGGAATGATTCGCCGCTCGAGGTCGGTGAGGGTGACTGCCACCAGCATCGTCACGAAGACGAGCCCGATTGCGACCTCGGCGGCGTCGCCGCGATACACGAGCACGGTGGCGGCGAAAAGGATGCCGACAACCAGCTCGGTCAGGGGATAGCGCGGCGCGATGGAGGCGCCACAGCAGCGCGCCCGGCCCCGCAGCACAACCCAGGAGAAAACCGGGACGTTGTCATGGGCCGCGATCTGAGCCCCACAGGTGGGGCAGATCGAGCGCGGGCCGACTATCGACATCCCCCGCGGCACCCGGTGGGCGACCGCGGTGACGAAGCTGCCGATGACCAGCCCCAGCAAGAACGCGATCAGGCCGAGGCCGGTCATTGGCGGAAGTTGTATCTGAGCGTCCGGCTACCCCCAGACGCCTGCGGCGGTGCCGGTGCCGGGGCAGCCGCCGCGATTGCTGCTGGTCACGGTGCACGTAAACACAACCGCCCCGGTCGCTTCGCGTTTGATCGTGAAGGTCCCGGCAGAACCGGTCGATGCGATCGTGTAGCCGCCGACAGGCACGTTGGCTTCGACTTTCACCCCCGTCGTCGGGATCGTCGGCTCGATCGCCCGCAGTGCGGTCAGATCGCAGCCCGTGTACGAACCGGTGCTGTTTTCGGTCGAGCAGGTCTCCATCGCCACCTGGGTGGTGTGGGCGTACTCCTTGGCCTTGGCGTCGCCG
>DATCBF010000283.1:0-6637 GCA_036512025.1 Solirubrobacterales bacterium | reverse complement strand
ACTGATCTGCGACCCCGCCGCCTACAAACGCCTGACCCTCGCAGCAAGCAACGAACCAAAGCCGGACTTCTTCCCCGCCTACCGGGCCTAGCCGCCGGACGTCAGCGGGTGCTGGCGCGACGGGCCCGTGGCCGAGCGTCTAAGAGGCGGGATTCGCGGGCGTGGGCCCGGTGAAGGGGAAGCCTTCGGCCGGCTCGCCGCCGTATTTGCCCCAGGTGGCTTTGCCGAAGTCGCGGATCGCATCGAGCGTGATCGCGCCTTCGTATTTGTCGCAGCCGAGCAGGTTGGTCCAGGTTGCCGCCGCCACGGCATAGGGCATTTTTTCGTTGGGGAAGAGCAGGGTCGCTCCATACAGGGAGTCGTACAAGCCCTTTAGGGCGAGCTGATCTTCTTCGGCCAGGTCCGGGCTGTACTCGATCTCCATGCGGCCGTGCTCGAGAGAGTGGACGAAGTCGATCTCTTCCGGCATTTCGGTGTAGGCGCCGTCGGCCTGCTGGTACGGCGGTTCGACGTGGTTGCCCGAGGTCGGCGGGTTCGTCTTGTAGTCAGGCGTCGGGGACCCGGGGGGAATGTGGGTGTGCCCCTCGTCCTTGAGGTGAAGGCGCAGATCGCAGTGAGCCTGTTTCGCCGCCTGCTTGAGGCTGGTGACCTTGACCGCCGGCGGTTTGGGGCCGGAGCGTTCGTCGGGGTGGATCCCGTTGGTCGAGCCGCTGTTCTGGTTAATGTGGGACTGGCCGCTTCCCCCACCACCCGAGGAGGCTATGAGGGCGATGATGCCGCCGACGACCACGAGCCCGACCAGGCCCGCGAGCCCGTAGCCGATCATCAGCCGGGACCGCTGCGAGCGAGCCTGTTCCTGCTCGCGTTCTTCGCGCGCTTCGCGCAGGCGCTCCCTCTCTGCTTTTCGGTCTGCCATCGGCGGTCGCTCAGTTTAGTCAGACATTCCGTGCCAGGGCACTGGTGTCACCGCGGGTCCTCTGCCACGGCTTCGATGCCTTGAGGGCGCCGAGCACGGCGCGGGTCGCCGGCGCCCTGTTCAGCGCGTAGAAGTGAATCCCCGGGGCGCCGGCGATCAGCAGCTCCGCGCACTGCTGGGCGGCGTAGGCGACGCCCAGCTGGAACTCCTGCTCTGGGTCGGCCCCGGCCGCCTGGAAGGCGGCTTCCAGCGCGGGAGGGATGGCCGCGTCGCACATCTCACAGATTCGCTTCGTCTGGGCGAAGCCGGCGACCGGGATCACACCGGCGACGATCGGCACCTCGATCCCCACCCGCCGCGCCGCGGCGACGAAGTCGAAGTAGACCTGGTTGTCAAAGAAGAGCTGGGTGATGAGAAAGCTCGCTCCCGAGTCGACCTTCGTCTTCAGGTAGGCGAGGTCGGTCTCGAGATCGGGCGCCTCGGGATGGACCTCGGGGAAGCAGGCTCCACCGACCGTGAAGTCCCAGCCGGAGCCGATGAAGGCGGCCAGCTCGGCGGCGCTGCCAAGGCCGCCCTCGGGCTGCTTGAAATCCTCCTGCCCGCGGGGAGGGTCGCCGCGCAGGGCGAAGACGTTCTCGACCCCCGCCGACGCGATTTGGTCGAGAGTCACCGAGAGCCCCTCGGTGGTCTCGCCGACACAGCTGAGATGAGCCATCGTCTCGAAGCCGAGGTCGTCCTTCAGCGCCTTGGTGATCTCAACCGTGCCATCGCGGGTGGAGCCGCCGGCCCCGTAGGTGACCGAAACGAAGTCGAGGCCCAGCTCACGGAGCTCGCGAGCCGTGTCGTAGAGCTGCTCGGTCGCATCTGCCGTCTTCGGCGGGAAGAACTCAACCGAGAAGGTCGGCTGCCGCGAAGCGATGATCTCGTCGATGCGCATCCGCGCAGGGTAGCCGCCCACGGGCGCAAGAGCGGAGGTAACGCCCGGCTCAGGCCGCCGCGTCGCGGCTGTCGGCTCGTTCCTGGAAGTACTGCTGGATGTCCTCCAGGCGTTTGCCCTTGGTCTCGGGCACGAACTTCCAGCAGAAAAAGAGGGTGAAGAGGCCGATCCCGCCGTAGATCCAGAAGGCGCCGGTGCGCCCGGCGGCTTCGATCAGCAAGAGGAAGGTGAGGGAGACGATGAAGTTGAAGGTCCAGTTGGCCATGGTCCCGACCCCCGCCGCCTTGCTGCGCACGCTGAGCGGGTAGATCTCGGCGTTGAGCAGCCAGAAGATCGGGCCGAGGCTGATCGCGAAAGAAGCGACGTAGGCCATCAGGCTGACGATCGCCACGACCGAGGCCAGGGTGCTGCCACCGCCGCCGATGAAGGCGGCGCCGAGAGCGAAGAGCGAGATCACCATGCCGGAGACGCCGATCATCAGCAGGGTCCGCCGACCGGCGCGGTCAAGCAGGCGCAGCGCCAGCACGGTCATGCCGACATTGATGATTCCGACCCCGACCGCGGCGAGGATCGAGCCCGCGGAGGAGTTGACGCCGGTGAATTCGACGATCGTCGGCGCGTAGTAGATGACGGTGTTGATCCCGGTCACCTGCTGCAGGATCGCCAGGCCGACTCCGACCACGAGGGCTGCTTTGACCAGCGGCTGCCGCAGCTCACTCCAGGCCCCGGGCTTCTCGTCGAGGCTCTCTTTGATCTCCTCGAGCTCGAGGTCGATCGTGTCCGGATCGTCGACGCGGATCTTCGCCAGCGTAGCCCGCGCGGCGAAGTCGTCGCCGCTCATCACCAGCCAGCGCGGGCTCTGTGGCATCCGCAGCATCCCGAAGCCAAGCGCCAGCGCCGGCACACAGCCGAGGCCGAGCATCCAGCGCCAACCTTCGCTGGCGTTGAAGGCGAGCCCGACCAAGTAGGCGACGAGGATGCCGATCGTCACCGCGAGCTGGAAGAAGCTGACCAGCCGCCCACGGCTCTCCGCCGGCGCCACCTCGGAGATGTAGACGGGGGCAGCGGCGGAGGCGAGCCCGATCGCGACGCCGATCACGATCCGGGCGATCACCAGCACCTCGCTCCCGGGGGCGGTGGCGCTGGCCAGGGCGCCGACGATGAAGACCCCGGCGGCGAGCAGGATCATCAGCCGCCGGCCGTAGCGGTCCGCCGCCGGGCCGGCGATCCCGGCGCCGACAACGGCCCCGATCGGCACCGCCGCGACGACCAGGCCCTGCTGGAAGCTGTCGAGGTGGAAGTCGGTCTTGATGAAGAGCAGGGCGCCGGCGATGATCCCGGTGTCGTAGCCGAATAACAGCCCGCCGAGGCCGGCGATCGCTGCCGTCAGAACCACGTTTCGGCGTGCCCTCCGCCGCGACGCCTCTAGCCTGTCGTCCATCCCAAACTGACCGTATCTCGCCCTCCGGACAGCGCTCTAAAAATCCTCAGCAAGGACCGTCGCATCGTTTTCGCCGGAGTTTGCGGGGACCGCGCTCGAGCGCCCCTGGCGCCGGCTTCGCACAGGCGCTAGATTCGCCTTGCGACTGGGAGAGAGTGGAACCTGCGGAAGCCAAGCGGGGCGCCACTCTCGAAGGTGGCGCGACGAGCTTCTAGGCGCGAAGGCTACGCGCGAGGCAGGCGACGAGCGTTATCCCCGGTCGTATTTTTTGTGCCGTTTCGGGTGTCCGACTCTGTCCTTAACGTTCGCCCCGGCCCTGCGAGACCTGCCCTCCCTGGCCCGCGACCGGGGCGCCATCGAGGGAGCCGGGCGTTGCTGGTGAGGACCCCGTGAGCATGCCCAGCGACTAGCCCGCCCGCTCCCCCTCAGCGCCTATTCGAGCGCGACCGCGATCGTCTGGCCCGGCACTCCGTCGATTGAGGCGGCGCTCGCCCTGACCGCGGACGGCGTCGTCCCCCGCGGAATCTGCAAGGTGAGCGACCCCTCGCTGGTTTCGGCGACGAACGATCGGGTCAGCGGAGGCCCCGAGTCGGCGTCTCCGCAGGTGGCGGCGACGATGCGCCCGGGCCGCCCGGCGCCGGCCGACAGCTCCGGAAAGCGGTAGGCGACGATCGCGCGATCACCGTCGCGTCGCGCCACCAGTCCCGGCGTGGGCGGCGGCATCCCGGTCGCCGCCATCGCTGCAGCCGCCATCTCCGAGCCCGGCCTTGCTTCGCGGTGGAATCCAGCGGGATCCCACCATCGCCGGTGCTCACGCGGCCCACGGGGGCTGTCGGACTCAAATGCCTCGCGCCGCCGGGTCGAGCCCCAGCGCCCGGGCCACAGCACCCATGTCGGGCCGTCGTCGGCGATTGTCACCAACCGCGGACGCACTCTCGGTCCCAGCCCGTCGTTGTGGTCGGGCACCGCGGGCGCCTCGTGACAGCCGCCTCGCGGCCGCGAGGCGTGCGAGCCACGGGCCGGGTAGACGACGGCGACCGGCCCTTCGGCGGTCTCCTCATGCTCCAGTTCCGCCCAGCTCACTCGCTCGCCGCCGGCGTGCTGCCCGAAAGTCGCGAGATCTGGGATCCCGTCCTCGCCGAGCCGCAGCTGCACCATCTCCCAGTCGCCCTCGTGCAGCCCGGCGTTCAGGAGGCCCTTGTCGTTGTAGTAGTAGAAGAACCAGTATTGGAGCCATAGCCGTCCCTCGGAATCATGGCGGGCATGCCCGTAGGAGATGTCGGAGCAGCCTGGCCGCCGCCGCATCGAGCTCGCGTCGAGGGCGTGGGTGCCGCCGCACTCGTCGAGGTAGTCGCCCGCCCGGGTCGGCTCGCCGTTCCCGTAGGTCTGCCCGCCGAGAAAATCGAGCGTGAGCGCGGCCTCGGCGCCACGGGGGGCGACCGCGGCGATCAGCTCGCCGTCATCGCGGTGCAGGGTGTTGCAGCGCTGCCCGGTCGCGACGCCGACCATGGCCGCGACCGAGTCGGCTCGGTAGCTCTCCAGCGAGTCGTACTGGATGCAGGGGCGGTGGCGCTCCAGCAGCGTCGTCAACTCCGCCGTGGCCGGCTCGGGAATGCGCCTCGGCTGGCCGGCTCGTCCCGGTCGCAGCCGGCCCAGCCTGGTCCGCCGTGAGCTTGCGGCCAGCGCGGCGCGAACCCGCCCCTCGTTCATCCAGTGGGGATGCGGTGGCTCTGGGGGAAGTGGCTCGATCCATCCGAGGCCGAGTTGCCCGCCGCGAATTGCCGCGTCGGCCAGCAGGTAGCCGTGGTTCTCGAGCACCGCCTGCTCGGCATCGCCAAAGGCATCGAGGTCGGTTCGGACGGCGGCGATCACATCGTCGACCAGAGCCGCGTCATAGCCGGGTGGCCCCGCCGATCTCCCGATCTCCCAGTTGACGCCACCGGGCTCTGCCGCCGCGGCGTCGACCCCCATCTCACCGAGCACGAGGCCGGCCCCACCGAAGACGAACCGAGGCCGCTCGGGTGGCTTTCCGCCGAGCGACCCGATCAGTTCACGGGCGAAGCGTTCCTCGAGGGCGGCAACGGCTCCAGCGCCGATCGGGCTGCGCAGGAAGGCGCGGGCTCGAGCGTTGCGCCTCGCGATCTCCCGCATCGGCTCGGCGACCGTCTCCGGCCAGTCTCGGTAGGCGCCTTGGAGCGGCCAGGGGACGCGGAAGGCGAGTAGCGCGGCGAGAATGCTGCCACCGGACACGGCGCCGACCGTGTCGACCCGGGCCAGTAGCCCCAGCTCATTCAGCCTGGTCAGTGCTCCGAGGTGAAAGAGAGCCGCCCGGTAGCCGCCGCCGGAAAGCGACAGCATCGCCCGCCGCCGATCGTTGCCGCCCGCCGCCGGCTGCAGACCGTCAAGCCGCCCCAGCGTGGGTGGCGATCCGGGCGTGGGTGGGGACTCGGAATCCGTGGCCATGCTTCAACGGGGGCACGCCGGACCCGGCGCTAACCCTCAAAAACGTGACAGTACTTCAAAAAGGGAACCTAGTCGTAATAGAGTCTTTAATCAGCGTTCTTAGGGCAGTAGTTCGAATCGTTCGGCTATGGGAGGATTCGCGCGATGAGTGGGGAGCTCCGCTACGAACGGATCGGCGCCGCGGTGCTGCTGACGATCGACCGGCCCGAGCGTCGCAATGCCGTGGACGCGGTCACCGCCGATCTGTTCCGCCAGGCGCTGCGGGACTTCGAGGCCGACGACGGGGCGCGGGTTCTGGTTCTCACCGGCGCCGGCGGTGAGGCGTTCTGTGCAGGCGCCGACCTCAAGGCGCTCGATCTCGATGTCGACCATCCCGACGGCCCGATGGGCCCGACCCGCCTCACGCCCTCGAAGCCGGCGATCGCCGCGGTCGACGGCTGGTGCTTGGCGGGTGGGGTCGAGCTGGCTCTCTGGTGCGACCTGCGGATTGCCACCTCCAGCTCGACATTCGGCCTCTTCGAGCGCCGCTGGGGAGTCCCACTGGTGGACGGTGGCACCCAGCGCCTGCCGCGCGCGATAGGCATGGGACGGGCGCTGGAGCTGATCCTCACCGGCCGTCCGGTCGAGGCCGAGGAGGCTCACCGGATCGGTTTAGTCAATGAGGTGACCGCGCCCGGCGAGCACCTCGAGCGGGCTTTGGGGCTGGCCGAGAAGATCGCCGGCTTCCCGCAGGAGACGATGCTTGCCGACCGCCGCGCCGCGATCGAGGGCTTTGGCCTTCCACTCGCCGAGGGCCTCGCCCTCGAGCATCGTCTCGGCCGCGAGGTCCTTGACGTGGCCGCCCGCGGCGCCGCCCGTTTCGCCGCCGGCGAGGGCCGCC
>DATCBF010000282.1:0-2192 GCA_036512025.1 Solirubrobacterales bacterium | reverse complement strand
GGCAGCCGACCATGCAGCTTCCGCAGCGCATGCAGCCCGTCCGGTCCGGCCCCTCGCCGCCGAAGTATGGGTCGGCGACCTCCTTGCCGGGCTGGTCGAAGAAAACGCCGACGCGGGTGTTGGTGAAGGTCTCGCCGACCCCGATCTCCTCGCCGTATTCCTGCAGCAGTTTGTCCGCCGGTCCCAGCCCTTCGTACTCGGTCACCCCGAGCATCCGTTCCGCGGTGTCGTAGTGGGGGGCGAGCTCCAGCTCCCAGTTGCCCAGCTCCGACCACTGCGAGTCCTCGAAGAAAGCGGGCCTGGCCCGGTAGAGGGTGTTGGCGTAGCCGAGGCTGCCACCGCCGACGCCGCTGCCGGAGACGACGAACACGTCCTTGAAGAAGCTCAGGCGCAACACCCCGCGCATGCCCAGTTTGGGCGCCCAGAAGTAGCGCTGTGGCTGACGCAGCGTCGACTCCGCGAAGTCCTCGTCGCGGAAGCGGCTCCCGCACTCCAGCACCGCGACCGAGTAGCCCTTCTCGGCCAGCCGGAGCGCCGACACGGAGCCTCCGAACCCCGACCCGACAACTATCCAGTCGTAGTCGTGGCTCATCGGCTTGGCGTGGCGGCGCTCGGCCTAGGCCTCGCCCGGCTCAAGCGGGCGAAAGTCCGAGGTGCGAGCGCCGCAGACGGGGCAGAACCAGTCTTTGGGGATGTCCTCAAAAGCGGTTCCGGGCGGGATGCCGCCGTCGGGGTCTCCGATCGCCGGGTCGTAGATGAACCCACAGCTGTCGCAGATCCAGAGCGTGACTTCCTGAGTCGCGGTCATGGCATCAAGTTTAAACGGGCTCTATTTATCGCCGAAGCTGACCGCGACCGGTTCGCGGTCGCCGGCGTTTTCGATCTCGAAGTACTCGCGCGGGGTGAATCCACCCTGGTTGGCGATGATCGAGCCCGGGAACTGCTGGATGTCGGTGTTGTAGGACTGGACGTTGGAGTTGTAGATCCGCCGCGAGGCCTGGATCTCGTCCTCCAGCTCGGCCAGGTTGCGCGTCAGCTGCTGGAAGTTCTCGGTCGCCCGTAGCGTCGGGTAGTTCTCGGCGACGGCGCGCAGGTCGGTCAGCGCCCCGCTCAGTTTCTCCTCGGCTTTGGCGGTGTCGCCGACGCCCTGGGCCGACATCGCCTCGGCCCGCGCTTTCGAAGTTTTCTCGAAGACCTGGCTCTCGTGCTCGGCGTAGCCCTTGACGGTTTCGACCAGGTTCGGGACGAGGTCGTGGCGGCGCTTGAGCTGGACGTCGATCCCGCTCCATGACTCATCGACCCGGTTGCGCGAAGCGATGATCCCGTTGCGCTTACCGATGTAATAGAGAACTGAGATGACGATGATCGCGACGATGGCGATGATGGCGATGATCATTGGGGCTCCTGTGGTTGGACCGGGCTCCTGCGCATCCTAGTCCCCACTCGCCGCCAATGGGCGCCAAACGTCAGATATATGGACGTTTCCGGCTCGTCGACCCATAGGATCGCCCGGGATGGGAGCCAAGCAGGAAGCCGAAGGCTGGGCCGAGACGGTCCGCAAGCACGGTGAGCGCCACGACCTGACCTACGAGCCTGTCGGCGGGATCAACCCCAAGGACGCTCCGGTCGCGCTTTGCGTCGGCGGCAGCAACCGCCTCACCGGACAGCTCGCCGGCGAATTTTGGGGCTCCTCCTGCGACGCCGACGAAAAGGAGGTGGGCGGCCTCTTCGGCAAGGCGGTTCTGCCCACGGCGCTGCTGGCCAAGGCCCACATGCCCGACCTGGCCAAAGTCGTGCCCGCCTTCAATGTCGAGTCGATCGAGGGCCACGAGGTCGTCACCCAGCGCTTTCAGCGCAAGGTCGAGTTCGAGTCGATCGACTTCAACAGGCGCTTTCTTGCCACGGTCCCGAGCGAGTACGACCCGGTTGCCCTGCGCGAGCTGTTCAGCCCCGGCTTCCTCGGCTGGGTGACGACGATCAGCGGCGAAGTCGAGTTCGGGGTCAACGATCGCCAGCTCTGGTTTCTCTGGCATCTGGGCGAGCTCAGCGACGTGGAATTGAAAGCGGCGCTGAAAAATGCCGGGGAATTGTTCAAACGCCTTCGCAACGAGATGGAGGAGAGTGGCCTCCATACCTACCCGGCCGGTCCATGGCACGCCGGCCTGGAGCCTTTTCCGGCGAGCTAGGCCGGG
>DATCBF010000281.1:0-2257 GCA_036512025.1 Solirubrobacterales bacterium | reverse complement strand
GATGGCCTCCACGACGGAAGCCGCCAGGGCGTCCGCAACGACCACCTGGACCATCACCTTCGGGACGAAGTCGGCCACGTAGGACGAACCGCGGTAGATCTCGGTCTTCCCACCTGTCCGCCCGAAGCCTTTGACTTCGATGATCGTCATGCCCGTGACGCCGACGGTCCGGAGTCGATCCTTCACCTCGTCGAGCTTGTACGGTTTGATGATTGCTTCGATCTTTTTCATATCCCCATCCCCTTCCCACGGCTTTTAGCGAGACGGGGCAGGGCTACCGGGTCCGGGAGGGCCTTCGATGCTTTGCCACTTTGGTTTCACGTCGCCCGCTTTGACGAACGTGAACCAGAGCTTTCCATGGTCGTCGAGCGCGTAGATGACCGTATGGATCTGCCCATTTATCACCTGCATCTGCTTTATCGCCATGGGGGCCGAGTGTGGGGCGGCGACCGACTTTCCGCAACTGAGCATCTCCGGCTGAGCTGCCGGAGGTGCACCGAGCCGGCCCCGGTCTCAGCGTTCGGGGCGGGCCGCCCCGGCCTCGGCCTCGAGCGCGGCGCGCACGGAGGGACGGGCCGCGATCCGATCGAAGTAGGCGGCAAGCGACGCCGAGGGCAGCTCCGGTTTCACCGAGCGCTGCCAGTTGCGCAGCGTGTAGAAGGCGTAGCCGTCGGCGACGGTGAAAGTGCTCCCCATCAGGAACGGGCGATCCTCGATGGCCTTGCTGAGAAACGAGAAACGGCTCGCCAGCTTTTCCCGGGTCGCCGTCTTGGCCTCGGGAGAGCCGAGCGCGCTGTAGAGCGGGCCAAAGGCCTTGTGCAGCTCGGTGGCGATGAAGGCGAGCCATTCTTGAACCCGGTAGCGCTCCATGGTGCCGGCGGGCGGCATCAGGCCAGTTTCCGGCTTCTGGTCGCCGATCCATTGAACGACCACCGAGGCCTCGGTCAGGATCTGACCGTCGTCGAGCTTCAACGCCGGGACGTAGCCCTTTGGATTCACGGTCCAGAAGTCTTCGCCGGTTGTCGTCCGCTTGGCGCGCAGGTCGACCCGCACCAGCTCGAACGGGAGCTCGGCTTCGCGGAGCGCGATGTGCGGCGAGATCGAGCAGGCGCCCGGCGCGAAGTACAACTTCACTTGCCGAAGGCCTTGGAGTCTTCGGCGAATGCCTTCATGCCCTCGTCGCTGAGCGGATGATCGGCGACGGTCGCCAGCACCGCCGCCGGCACGGTCAGGATGTCCGCGCCCGCCAGCAGGCACTCCGTGAGCTGCACCGGATTGCGGAAGCTGGCGGCCAGGATCTCGGTCGTGATCTGATAGTTCGCGAAGACCGTGGCGATCTCGAAGATGAGGCGCGCGCCCGCATCCTTGAGGGCGCCGCCCGAGGCCACGTATTCGCTGTTGTGCATGACCTGATCGCCCTTGGAATTCTTGGGGTCCTCCACCCAGTAGAGCGAGTTGCCGGGTGTCCGTTCGGGCAGGTCGTGCTTGTAACCGTAGTCGGCCAGGCGACCGAGAAAGGGACTCACGTAGGTGGCGCCGGCATTGGCAGCCCACAGGGCCTGCGTGGTGTTGAAGATCAAGGTGGTGTTGACCTTGATGCCGCGCTCCCACAGCCGGCGGATCACCTTGAGGCCGGTGTAGGGATCGGCGGCCGGGTTGACGGCCCGATAGCCGCCGATCGGCACCTTGATGATCGAGTTTTCACCCAGCTCGGAGAGCTCCGACGCCTGACGGACCATGGCGTCCTCGGCGAGCTCGGTCAGCTCCAGCGAGACCGGGTGGGGATTCAGCAGCGCGCAGAGGTCCTTCATGATCGCCTTGGCCTCCGTCCAGGACTTGGCGCCGGCTTTCTTGAGCAAGGTCGGGTTGGTGGTGATGCCGTTGACGATCCCGGCGCGGAAGAGCGGCTCGATCTCGCTGCGCGTGGCCGAATCGGCGAAGATGCGTGGCGCCTTGGGGGCCGGATGCTTGAGCGGGTTGCCGGCCTTGTCGGGATTGATGACGGGCAACAGGCTCTTGCGGTGGAACATGGCGTCGCTGGAAAACGGTGGCGTGAACATCGGCAAGAGCTCCTTCGCAGGTTCAACGGCTTCGGATGGGACAGGTGTTCTAGCAAGTCCAATATGGGTCTGCACACCGGATCCGCGTCGTTCGATCTCGCTTGACGATCCCGGTGGGTGTCACCACCTTCCGCCGATGATCCGCGCGGCGACCCGCAGTCTGGCCGCCACACTGGCGTCTCTGCTGCTCATCGGTG
>DATCBF010000280.1:0-4674 GCA_036512025.1 Solirubrobacterales bacterium | reverse complement strand
CGGCCGAGTCGGGGTTGAGCTTCTGCGGCATGATCGAAGAGCCCGAGGAGAAGGACTCGTCGAGCTGGCAGAAGCCGAACTCGGTGCTGGACCAGATGACGATTTCCGAGCCGAAGCGCGAGAGGTGCATCGCGCAGGTCGAGGCGGCGGCCAGGTAGTCGAGGACGAAGTCGCGGTTGGAGGCGCCGTCGATCGAGTTGGGGCTGACGTGGGCGAAGCCGAGATCGTCGGCGACCGCGCCGCGGTCGATCTCCCAGTTGACCCCGGCCAGAGCGCCGGAGCCGAGCGGCATCACCGAGGCGCTGTCGAGGGCGAACTGGAAGCGCAGGACATCGCGGGCGAGCATCCAGAAGTAGGCCAGCAGGTGGTGGCCGAGGTAGACGGGCTGAGCGCGCTGAAGGTGCGTGTAGCCGGGCATCGGCCAGGCGCGGTGGCGCTCGGCAAGCTCGAGCAGACGCTCCATCGCCGCGCCGGCAAGCTCAATCGCCCGCAGCGAGTGGGCCTGCACGACCATCGCCACATCGGTGGCCACCTGATCGTTGCGGGAGCGACCGGTGTGGAGCTTGCCGGCAAGCGGGCCGATCGCCTCGCCCAACAAGCGCTCGACGGCCATGTGGATGTCCTCGTCGGCATCGGCGAACTGGAAGCCGTGCTCAGCCATCTGCTCGCGGACCCGCTCGAGACCGGCGTCCATTTGCTCCAGCTCCTCATTGCTGAGAACGCCGATCTCGCTAAGGCCACGGGCATGTGCCTGGGACTGATCGATGTCGTAGGGCGCCAGCCGCCAATCGAACTCGATCGAGCGGTTGAGCCGCCAGAAGCGCGGGTCCGGTTCTTTGCGAAAGCGCGACATCGAGGCGGCGATTATCCCGTTCGGCTCGGCTGGCCGAGTGCCGCGGAGAGCTCATCGCAGACTCGCGCCACGTCCGACTCGGTCATCGCCGTGTGAAATGGCAGCGCCAGCGAGTGCGCGGCGGCGTCTTCGGCGACCGGGAACTGGCCCTTGCTGTAGCCGAGCTCGCGCAGGTGGGGGAAGAGATGGATGCAGGGCAGGTAGGCCTTGCTGGCGATGCCGCGTTCGGCCAGGGTCTCGATCACGCCATAGCGGTCGCTGCGCTCAGGCAGCCGGACCACATAGACGAACCAGCTGCGCCGCTCCTTGCCGCGGCCGGCGACAGGCGCCCTGACCCCCTCGATACCGGCAAGCGCACGCTCGTACATCGCGGCGATCTCAGAGCGGCGCTCCAGCATCGCGTCGAGCTTCTCGAGCTGCGCCACGCCAAGCGCCGCGGCGATATCGGAGAGCCGGTAGTTGAAGCCGAGCCCGCCATGGTCGAGCCAGCCCATGTCGACTGCCCGCCCTTGATTTCGCTCGCTCCGCAGGCCCTCGCCAATCGACTTCGAGTAGGGAACGATCATCCCTCCCTCGCCGGTGGTCATCTGCTTGTTGGCGTAGAAGGCGAAGGTGGCGAGATTGCCGCGGGTGCCGACCGGGCGCCCTTCGGCATCGACCGCGCCCAGCGCCTCGCAGGCGTCCTCGAGGATGTTGAGGGTGTTGTCCTCGGCGATTCGCTCCAGCTCGGGCATCGCCGCCGGGTAGCCGAATATGTGGACGGGCAGGATGCCGGCCGTGCGCTCGCAGATCTCCGACTCGACGATCTCGGGGTCGATATTGAGTGTCACCGGGTCGATGTCGCAGAAGACCGGCTTTACCCCCTCGTAGAGCAGGCAGTTGGCCGAGGCGACGAAGCTGAAGGGACTGGTCAGAGCCTCCGAGCCGCGGTCCCAGCCCAGTGCCCGCACGCCGAGGTGAAGGGCCGTCGTGCCGCTGGAGACCGCGACCGCGTCCTCGGCTCCCAGCCAGCCGGCGAAATCAGCCTCGAAGCGTTCCTGCATCGGCCCCAGCGAGAGCCTGCCCGAGCGCAGCACCTCGCCGACGAGCTCTTCCTCGCGCCTTCCCACGTCGGGCTTGGCGAGCTGTATCGGTCCGGTGTCGGAGGGGTCACCCATAGGCGGCAAACCCTACCCGCCACCGGGCCCACTGCGTGGCTGAAAGGCGTACTCAAGGGAGTCGACCAGGGCCTCCCAGGAGGCCTCGATGATGTTCTCGGAGACGCCGATCGTTCCCCACTCGCGCTCGCCGTCGGAGGAATCGAGCAGGACGCGGGTGACGGCGTCGGTGCCGTGGGTCTCGTCAAGGATCCGGACCTTGTAGTTGGTCAGCTCGATATCGGCGAGATGGGGATGGCGGTCGACGATCGCCCCCCGCAGCGCCCGATCGAGCGCGTTGACCGGGCCGTTGCCTTCGGCGGTGCGGACGTAGCGCTCGCCGTCGACATTGACTTCGATCGTGGCCTCGGTCCGGACCCCGTCGCCGGCCCGCATCTCGGTCACGACCTTGAATCCCTCCAGTTCGAAGAGCGGCTGATAGGCCCCGGCCTCGCGGCGCAGCAAGAGCTCAAACGAGGCCGGCGCTGCCTCGTAGTGATAGCCGCGGTGCTCGCGTTCCTTCAACCGCTCGACCGCGCGCGCCGCCGCGGCCTCGTCCATTTTCAGCCCCGCCCGCTCGGCCTGGCTGCGTATCGTCGCCTTGCCCGAGAGCTCGGAGGGAAGGATGTAGCGGCGATTGCCGACCGCTTCGGGATCGATGTGCTCGAAGGTACGGGCGTCGACCTCAACCCCGGCGACGTGCATCCCCCCCTTGTGGGCAAAGGCGTTGCGGCCGACGTAGGGCTGGTCGGGGTTCGGGGTGACGTTGCAGAGCTCGTCCATAAAGTGGGCGGCGTCGCTGAGGCCGGCCAGCTGCTCCGGGCTGACGCACTGAAATCCCATCTTCAGCTGCAGCGCCGGCAGGATCGAGACCAGGTTGGCGTTGCCGCAGCGCTCGCCGTAGCCGTTGATCGTCCCCTGGACCAGCCGGGCGCCCTCGGCCACGGCCGCCAGCGAGTTGGCGACGCCGCAGCCGGCGTCGTCGTGGACGTGGATGCCGACCTCGACCCGCTCGCCGAGCTCGCCGACCACGGCCGCGGTCGCTGCGGCGATCTGATCGGGCAGGCTGGAGCCGTTGGTGTCGCAGAGGGTGACGTTCTCGGCTCCGGAGTCGACAGCGGCCCGCAGGCACTCGAGGGCGTATCCGGCATCGTCGCGGTAGGCGTCGAAGAAGTGCTCGGGGTCGTAAATGACCCGCTTACCCTGGCCGCGGCAGAAGGCGACCGAGTCAGCGATCATCGCCAGGTTCTCCTCGCGGGAGACCTTCGTCACCTTCTCCAGATGCAGGGCCCAGGTCTTGCCGACCAGGGTGACGACGGGGGCAAAGCAGTCGATCAGTGTCCGCAACGCCGGGTCGTCCTCGGCGGCGAGATCACGACGCCTGGTCATCCCGAACGCGCAGATCGTCGCCTGTGCCAGATCGAGCTCGGCGAGCAGGCCGAAGAGCTCGACTTCCTTCGGGTTGGAACTGGGAAAGCCGGCCTCGATCAACTGCACGCCGAGGTCGTCGAGCGCCTGCACCACCCGCACCTTCTCGGCGGCGGAGAGCGACATGCCCTCGCCCTGCATGCCATCGCGCAAGGTCGTGTCGTAGAGCTTCACCTGTTCCATCTGATGCCTTTCGATTCGAGAGATCGGGGATTGGGCCTTTGGCCCGTCCGCACGGCAGCGCCGCGCCAGCCGCTAGGCGGCTGCGGTAATTCGCCCGAATGTCTCGAAAAGGCGCATCAGGAGACGACTTTACTCGGTCCGTCAGCAGTGGCCGCAACCTCGACCGGATCCAGCCACTCCAGGTACTCCTCGGCCCGCCCGTTGAGGGCGTCGAGGAACTTGGCCTGCACGTGGCGGGTTATCTCGCCCGGCTTGCCAATCGGGTGGTCGTCGATCTCGCGCACCGGGACCAGTTCGGCCGCTGTCCCGGTGAGGAAGATCTCCTCCGCCAGGTAGAGCTCGGCCCTGGCGATGTCGCGCTCGACCACTGTGTAGCCAAGGTCGCGGGCAATTTGGATCACCGATTTGCGGTTGATGCCGTCGAGGATGGAGGCGACATGCGGCGGCGTCACGATTAGGCCGTCACGGACGACGAAGATGTTCTCTCCCGAGCCCTCGCAGACGAAGCCGCGCTCGTCGAGCAGAATCGCCTCTTCGTAGCCGGCGTTGCTTGACTCGGTCTTGGCGAGGATCGAGTTGAGATACTGGCCGGAGGCCTTGGCGTGCGGGATCAGCCCGCCGGGATCGATCCGGCGCCAGCTCGAGACCTTGGCGCGGATGCCGTTGCGCTGGCCCTCCTCGCCGAGGTAGGCGCCCCAGGGGAAGGCGGCGATGATGACGTCGATCGGGGCGTCGTTGGCGTAGAGGCCGAGGTTGCCGTAGCCGCGGAAGGCGAGCGGGCGGATGTAACAGGAGCGCAGGCCGTTGCGGCGGATCAGCTCCCGCGTCGCCTCGCCGATCTCCGCCGACGAGTAGGGCAGCTGCATGTAGTAGAGCTCGGCCGACTTGGCGAGACGGTCGAGGTGATCCTGGTGGCGGAAAATAGCCGGACCGCGCTCGGTCTCATAACAACGGACTCCCTCGAAAACGCCGGTTCCGTAGTGCAGGCCATGGCTGAGCACGTGGACCTTGGCGTCCTCCCAGGCGACGAACTCTCCGTTGTGCCAAATCAGCTCTGCCGTCTCCACGTCTTCC
>DATCBF010000279.1:0-4490 GCA_036512025.1 Solirubrobacterales bacterium | reverse complement strand
GAAAACCAAACGCAGGAGGACCCGACGTGACCAAGACCCTTCCCACCATCGCGCTGCTGGCGATCGCCGGCGCGCTGGCGATCGCCGGATGCGGCAGCAGTAGCAGCAACAACGAAAGCAGCAGCTCAGGCGGCGCCTACGGCGGCGGCAACAGCACCGAATCGACCACGTCGACCGCGTCGGAATCCACGAGCGGGAGCGCGGGCACCGCCACTCTCGTCTCGGTCGGAACCGCGGCTAACGTCGGCCAGGTGCTCGTCGACTCCAAAGGCATGACGCTCTACTACTTCCAGAAAGACCAGAAAGGCAGCGGGAAATCGAAGTGCTCGGGCGAATGCGCCAGCGACTGGCCCCCACTCACCTCCAGCGGGGCGGCAAAAGCGATGAGCGGCGTCAACACCTCGATGCTGGGCACGATCAAACGCAGCGACGGAACCACCCAGATCACCTACGCCGGCTGGCCCCTCTACACCTTCGTCGAGGACAAAAAGCCGGGCGAAGACAACGGCACCGACAGCAAGGCCTTCGGCGCCTCCTGGTATCCGCTACACCCCAACGGCGAAAAGGCCGGGCACTAAGCGCTCTTACGGCCGGGACCGGCCGGGGGAACCAGCTCGCGGACCTCGGCCAAGAGCCGGACCGCGAGCTCCCCGGGGTCCTCGCCGGGCTTTGGCTGGCCTCCGGCGGGTTCGAAGAAGCGAGTTCGCACCCGGGGGCGCTCGGGGAAACGGGTGAAGCCGGTGGTCCCCTCGATCGCGACCAACACCACCTTCGTCTTGGGGACCTCGAGCGCCAAGCGGCCGACGCCACTGCGCGCCCGCAACACTTTGCCCTTCGAGCGAGTCCCTTCGGGGAAAACACCGATGCAAGCGCCGGCGCGCAGCTCCGCGATCGCTCGCGCCAGGGCCTGCTTGTCTCCGGCGCCGCGAACGATCGGGATCTGACCCATCCCGTTGAGGACCGGGCTCAGGCCGCGCACATCCCAAAGCGTCGATTTTGCCAGCGCTTTGATCTGGCGCCGGCGAATCGCCGAGACCCCGACCATGATCGGGTCCCAGTGGCTGTCGTGATTGCCGATCACCAGCACCGGGCCGCTCTTGGGCAAGACCTCGACACCTTCTGCCCGCAGACGCCCCCAGATCGCCGCCGGCCGGCTGACGGCCATCGCCGTCCGGTACATCGGACTTGGCTCCCTCACGGGCTCAGGCGGAGGGCCGTCCATCTGTTGTGCTGTCGCCGCCGGAGCCTCCACTGGGGCGAAGACGGTAGTCCATTGACCGCTTCGGTATCTCTGTCCCTGCCGTCAGGGTCCCGGGCTCGTCTCGGGCAAGCGAAGCATCGAGGGCAGCGCGGGCCCAGGCCGGATGGCTGTTGAGGGTGGAGCGGAAGAAGTGCTCGGTCGCGCCGCGCACTTTCCTCGACCTGACCGGCTCCAGGACGTCGAGCCCCGCCAGAACATTGACGTGGTAGGCGACCCGACTAAGCGGCTTGTCCAGACTCAGGGCGAGATCGGTGGCGCTCGCGGTCGCCTTGTCGTCCATGGCTCGCAGGATCGTGCGCCGAATCGGGTGATTCAGGGCCGCGATCAATTGAGCTGCATCGGGGGCCATAGCGTCTTCTACGGAAGAACGGCGCGTTTGGGCAATAAAATTGCCTTGAGTCGAGAGGCGAAAGCCGAGTTTCCAAGCTCTTTCCGCAGAAAAAACCAGAGTGATGAATGTCACGCATTCGTTGTCCCGAGAATAAGAAGGTTGGGTTTCTGGCTCCAGCAGTGCCAACCCGGCAATTGAGCAACCCCGTTAACCCGACGATCTAAAGTGTCATTTGTGTCGCAGCGGCCACTTGAGCTGATCCTTGCCCGAAACCTGATGTCGGCGCTCTCGACACCGGCGTTTCTGGTCGACCAGGGAGGCGTCCTCGTCTTCTACAACGAGGCGGCCGGAATTCTGCTCGGCAAACGCTTCGAGGAACTCGGCACGGTCGGGCCCGAGGAGTGGGGGACGATGTTCGGCCCATTCGACGAGTCAGGTGAGCCGATCCCCTACGACGAGCTGCCGCTGGTGGTCGCGGTGCGCAACGGGCGCCCGGCTCACGCCGACTTCAAAATCCGCTCCACCGACGGATCGCTGCACACGATCGAGGCCTCGGCCTTCCCGATCCTCACCGCGCACGGCTCGCAGGGAGCGATCGCGGTCTTCTGGCCCTCCGGCAGCAACGGGACTGGGCCCGGCGCATGAAGGTCGAGCTCTGGGGAACCCGCGGCTCGATTCCATCTCCGGGGCCGGAGACAATCCGCTACGGCGGCAACACCTCCTGCGTGGGAGTCACCCTCTCCGATGGCTCGATGCTGGCGCTCGACGGTGGCACCGGCATCCGCAGCCTCGGCCTGGCGCTGGCCGCCAAGCCGACCCGGCTTCACATCCTCCTCACCCACCTCCATCTCGACCACATCCAGGGCCTGGTCTTCTTCGCTCCGGCCTTCTGCCCGCAGACCGAGCTGGTTATCTGGGGCCCTGCCTCCCCCGAGGCGTCGCTGCGCGATCGCATCGCCCGCTACATCTCGGCGCCGCTCTCCCCGGTCGAGGTGCGAGAGCTTCCCTGTGACGTCTCCTTCCGCAGCTGTCCGGAGACCGAGTGGGAGATCGGCCCCGCCCGGATCCGCGCCGCCTCTGTCGCCCACCGCGGGCCGACGCTGGGCTACCGGATCGACGACGGCGATTCCTCGCTCGCCTACATCCCCGACCACGAGCCGGCACTGGGCGCCGACCTCGACGCCCTCGACGAGGACTGGATCTCCGGTTTCGAGCTCGCCCGTGACGCCACCCTGCTGATCCACGACGGCCAGTACACCGACGCCGAGTACCCCAACCACGTCGGCTGGGGCCACTCCTCGCTTTCCCACGCGCTCAGCTTCGCCAGGCGCACCGGCGCCGAGCGGACCGTCCTCTTTCACCACGATCCACTGCACTCCGACGATTTCCTCGACGGGATCGAGCGCGAGGCACGCGAGCGCTGGGCGGCGCTGGGCGGCGTCGAGAACGCGATCGGGCTGGGCGTCGAGCGGGCCGAGTACGAGCTGCCGGTTCGCGCTCCCAGCGCCGCCTGAGCGAACCGGCCTCCCTCGCGCGCTACGCTGCGAGCGATGGCGCAGTCCCCTCGGATCGAGGCCGCCGCGGACAGCTCGAAGCTGGTCCGAAGCGCGCTCGAAACCGCGCGGCGCGCTCACGCCGGCCAGATCCGCAACGGCAGCGGCGGTATGCCCTACATCGACCACCCGACCACCGTCGCCGAGCTGCTCGCCGAGAACGGCTTTGACGAGGGGGTGCTGGCCGCAGCGCTGCTGCATGATGTCGTCGAGGAGAGCGCGATCGAAGTCGCCGAGATACGCGAGAGCTTCGGCGAGCCGATCGCGAGCCTGGTCGAGGCGCTGACCGACGAGGAAACGATCGAGGACTACCGAGAGCGCAAGAAGGCGCACCGCCGCCAGGTCGAGGAGGCCGGCGCCGAGGCGCGGGCGATCTACGCCGCCGACAAGCTCGCCAACATCCGGGCACTGCGGCGCGTCTACGCGGGAAGCGGCGAGGCGATCGGCGACGAGCTGAAGGCGCCGCTCGACGACAAGGTCGCGGTCTGGGAGGCCGACGTCGCCCTGCTCCGGCGCCGCGACCCCGAGCTGCCGTTCCTCAGCCGGCTGGAGGATCAGCTGGCGGGCCTGCGGGCCGATCGGGTGGGAGCGGCACAGGCTCACGCGAGCTGAACCGTCTCCGCAGCGGCAGCAGGTACCAGAGCACCACGAACATCGAGAACGCGGCGGCGCTGGTGACGACGGTGGCGATACCGCCATAGAGGACGTCGGTGATCAGCATGATCGCGCCGGTCATCGCCAGCGCCAGGAAGCCGAGGCCGACGATCGCGAAACGATTCGCGATGAAGACCAAGCGGTGCTTCTCCTGCAGGTGAAAGGTGAGCCGGTGATAGGCCGTCGGCGAAATCAGCAACGCCGCCGAGATCGCGGTGCAGAGCAGCGTCGCGAAGTAGACCTTCTTCTCGAAAGGCGTGATCTCGGTGAAGTTGCGCTGGAACGGGACCGCCAGCAGGAAGGCGAAGAGAACCTGGACGCCGGGCAGGGCGACCCGCAGCTCCTGCAGCAGCTCGCCGAGGTTGCGGTCGAGCCGAGCGTTCTCCGTCTCATCCCTTCCTGACGGTCGATCCATCATCGGCTCACCATAGGCGAGCGCACGGCGATGCGGCGCATAGGATCGTCTTATGGGACGGCTGGCCGTGGTGCTCGGAAGCAACGCGCTGGGACCCGAGGGCGGGGAGATCGCATCCGCCGCCGCCGAGCACGGGGCGGCAATCGCGCAGCGCCATGGCGGCGAGCGCTACGTCCTGCCGCACGAGATCGACCACGCGGCCAACCTCTCCTCCCTGCTCGAGCACGGCTGCGACAGGGTTCTGGCGATCGGCTCGGCCGGCTCGCTCAGCACCGG
>DATCBF010000278.1:0-16231 GCA_036512025.1 Solirubrobacterales bacterium | reverse complement strand
ACGACGTCGGCCCCGGTGTAGCGGGCCCGGTGGTAGGCGCTGATCTCGGGAATCGGGATCGAGGCGATCACCCCGGCCTCGCCCAGCACGCGGCGCCCGAGCGGGTGCTCTCCGAAGACCGCGTCGGCGAGGAAGTCGTGGACGCGGTCCTGCGGCTCGTCCTCATACATCGCGATCTCCTCAAGCACGACGTCGCGCTCGGAGTCGATTTCGGGATAGGTGGGCGCCAGCAGCATCTCGGCCAGCAGGTCGAAGACCTCCTCGGTGTGCTCGTCGAGGAAGCGAGCGTGCAGGTGGGTCGTCTCCTTGCCGGTCGCCGCGTTGACCGAGGCGCCGAGCCCGTCAAAGCGCTCGGAGATCTCGATCGCCGAGAAGCGCTCGGTCCCCTTGAACAGCAGGTGCTCGAGGAAATGAGAAACCCCAGCCTGGGCCGGGGTCTCGTTGCGGGAGCCGGTGCGCACCCAGAGCCCGAGCGCCACGGACCGGACCGAGGGAACCTCCTCAGTCACGACCCGGACGCCCGAGCCCATCTCAGTGAGAGTGGGTGCGCTCAATGCCTGCTAGCGCCGCTCGCGCTCGCGCCTGCGACCACCGTCTCGGCCGTCTCGGCTTCCGCCGCGATCGCCGCCGTTGCGACTTCCACCACCCGAGCCGACCGAGGCCAGCTCCTCGGGCGATTTGCCCTCGACCGAGGGGTCGCTGGAGAGGCGCAGGCCGATCCGCCCGCGCTCCTTGTCGACCTCGACCACGGTGACGTCGATCTCCTCGCCGGCGGTCAGGACGTCGTCGACGGAGTCGACCCGCTCGCCCGGCTTCACGTTGGAGATGTGCAGCAGGCCGTCGGTGCCCTTGACCAGCTCGACGAAGGCGCCGAAGGTGGTCGTCTTCACGACCTTGGCGCCGATGTACTTGTCGCCGATCTCGGCCTCCTTGGTCATCGACTCGATCCGAGCAACGCACGCCTCTACCAGCGAGCCGGTCGGCGCGTAGATGCGGATCGTGCCGTCGTCCTCGACGTCGATCTCGGCTTCGAACTCCTCGCAGAGGGCGCGGATCGTTTCGCCGCCTTTGCCGATCACGGCCCCGATCTTCTCGGGGTCGATCTTGATCGACTCGATCGCCGGCGCGAACTGCGAGAGCTTCTCGCGTGGCCCGTCGATCGCCTCGGCCATCTTGCCGAGGATGAACTGGCGGCCCTTGTTGGCCTGCTCCAGCGCGTCCTCGAGGATCTCGAAGGTGACGCCGGTGATCTTGATGTCCATCTGCAGGGCGGTGATCCCGTCCGCGGTGCCGGCGACCTTGAAGTCCATGTCGCCGAGGTGATCCTCGACGCCGGCGATGTCGGTGAGGACGATGTAGTCGTCGCCCTCCTTGATCAGCCCCATCGCCACACCGGCGACGGGAGCGGTGACCGGGACACCCGCGGCCTGAAGGGCCATCGACGAGGCGCAGACCGAGCCCATCGACGAGGAGCCGTTGGACTCCAGCGTCTCGGAGACGGCGCGGATCACGTAGGGGAAATCATCCTCGTTCGGGACGGTGGCGACCAGTGCCCGCTCGGCGAGCGCGCCGTGACCGATGTCGCGACGCTTCGGGCCGCGCATGAAGCCGGCCTCCCCCACCGAGAAGGGCGGGAAGTTGTAGTGGTGCCAGAACTTCTTCGAGGTCTCCAGCCCGAGCGTGTCGATGCGCATGTCCATGCGCGTCGTGCCGAGGGCGACGTTGGAGAGGATCTGGGTCTCACCGCGGGTGAACAGAGCTGAGCCGTGGACGCGCGGGGAGATGTCGACCTCGCACTCGATCGGCCGGATCTCGTCCTGGGCGCGGCCGTCGGGGCGCTTCTTGTCGACGGCGATCGCCTTGCGGATGGTGTCCTTCTCAATCGAGCCGAAGGCGGCCTTGACCTCGGCCACGCGCTTCTCGTCGGTCTCTCCGTCGGACTCGGGGGCGTACTTGGCGACCACCTCGTCCTTGACGTTGTCGATCGCCTCGTAGCGCTCGAGCTTGCCCTCGGTGGCGATCGCGTCGATCAGAGTCTGGCCGTGGGAGGAACGGATATCGCTGAGCAGGCCCTCGTCGATCGAGGGGACCTCGATCTCGATCTTCTCTTTGCCGGCCTTGTCCTGCAGCTCCTGCATCGCGGCGACGAGCTTCTTGATCTCGGCGTGGGCGATGTCGAGGGCGTCGAGAATCTCCTGCTCGGTGACGCCACTGGCGCCGGCCTCGACCATCAGCAGCGCCTCGTCGGTGCCGGCGACGATCAGGTCGAGATCGAGGTTGGCGAGATCCTCCTCGTCGGGGTTGACGATGAATTCGCCGTCGAGTTTGCCGACACGGACGGCGCCGACGTGCTTGGCGACCGGGACCGGCGAGATCGCCAGCGCCGCGGAGGCGCCGTTCATCGCGAGGATGTCGTAGGGGTGGACCATGTCCACCGAGAGCGGCATCGCGACCAGCTGGGTCTCGTAGTGCCAGCCCTTGGGGAAGAGCGGGCGGATCGGCCGGTCGATCATGCGCGCGGTCAGCGTCGCCTTCTCGCCGGATTTGCCCTCGCGACGGAAGAACGAGCCGGGGATCTTGCCCGCGGCATACATCCGCTCCTCCACGTCGACGGTGAGGGGAAGGAAGTCAACATCACGCAGACTGCCGATGGTTGCGGTGCAGAGCACCATCGTGTCGCCGGCCTGAACCACGACCGCGCCACCCGCCTGCTTTGCGAGTTTGCCTGTCTCGAAGGAAATCTGGCTGTCGCCGACATCCACCGACACACGGCTTACGTCAAACATGCTCATCTATTTTTTTACCTCCGGCCACCCGGTTGGCGGCCCTTTGCTTTCAGAACTGTCGTTCTCTTTCCCGAAAGAGAGTACATACCTAGAACAATGCCGGTGTGCCGGTGACTCCGGCGCGAATTCCCGACTCGAAGTCGCGCCGGACACGGTCGGCCACCTCTTCAGAACGCCGATCGCCCTCGAAGCGATCGAGATCCAGGCCCAGCTGCTCAACCCGGGCCCATAGATGGGGATCGTCGACGTGGGAGCGATCGGCGTACAGCGAGTCGACCAGCTCGAAGAAGCGCCCCTGCTTCCCCGCCGCCTCGACGGCGGCATGGAGGGCCGGCGAGCGGGGGTGCTTGCTCGCCAGCGGAAAGTGGCGAAAGGCGATTGCGGCCTCCCTCCCGGCGATCTCCGGCCAGGACGCGGCGCAATGGGCACAGCCGAGATCGGCGTAGACGATCAGCGGCTCGCCGTCGCCACGGACGTGGTCGTCGGGGCCAACGCGGGGGACCGCGGCACTGGTCAGCTCACTCACACCGACAGCGTGACAGGGACGGGCTCTAGGCCCGGCCCTTCTATTTAGCGGGCTTCGGCTTCTTGACCGTGAACGGCCGCACCTGCGTCGACGCGGTGCCGCCGGTGGGCGTGAAGACGATCTTGGCCCGGACCTTGACCTTGCCCTTCGCCTTCAGCTTCTTCTTCGCGGCGCCGGTCAGCTTCAACTTGACCGTGGCCTGCCCGGGGCCACCCTTGGAGCTGGAGGGCTTCAGCAGCTTCGGCTTCGCCTTCAAGGCGGAAGCCGCGCTTGCCGTGATCTTCGCGCCGGCGTCGGTGACACTCACCGCGCCCGCGGAGGCAAGGCTGAGGGTCAGCGTCGTTCCCTTCAGCTTGACGATCTTGAATTCGTTGCTGGGCGCCGGCACGGGCGTGGGGATCGGAGCCGGCGCACAGGCGATGTCAGCGTTGAAGAGGTAATAGAACGTGGCCGGGCCGGTCGGGAAGGCAGAGCCGCCGTCGGCTGGGAAAGCGTAGAAATAGGCGGCCCCCACCCCAGTTCCTTCTACCCAGCGCAGACCGAATTCTTCGGTGGAGTCCTGGAAGTCGATCCCGATCTGTTCCCCCGCCGCAATTGGGAGGCTCGTCGCGTATTCGTTGACGCCTTCGGCCATGATCGTGACCTGCGCGCTGGTCGCGGTGCCGGTGAAGCTGCCGTCGGCGTTCCTGCGAACCACCCGCAACCGGTAGTGGTTCGCCGGTTTCACAAGGCCATTGAGGCGAAAGCGGGTGATTGTGCCGGTGCAAGGCGCGTTCATCGTCTGACCCGGCACGGCGCTCGTGATGAACGTGCAGGGGCGCTGGGCCGGAGAAGAGAAGCCGCAGGTGCCCGAGTGAGGCGTGGTCTGATTGACGTTGGCCCCGATCGTGATGTCGGCTGAGGCAGCCGGCGCCAGAGCCACCGCGCTCGCCAGCAATGCTCCGGCTACGAGCCCGACCAACCCCAAGCTTCTCCCCCGTTCAGCGTCCATTCCGTACCCTCGGCTCTATCCGGCCTGAAGCGCGTCGAAGATCAGGTTGGCGCCGGGGATCTCGCCCGGGTTCGGCGCTTCGTAGGCCCACTCCACCGTGCCCCCCTCGTCGACCAGGACGAGGGTGCGGTTGGCGAAGCCGGCGCCGTCGATGTAGGAGCCGTAGGCGCGGGCGACCTCGCCCTTGGGCTCGAAGTCGGCGAGCAACGCGATCTCGGTCCCGATCTGGGCCTGGAAGGCTTTGTGAGCGTAGGCGTGATCGACGCTGATGCCGAGGATCTCGACGCCCTGCTCGTTGATCTGGGGCTTGACCTCCTGGTAGATCGAGAGCTGGTCTGAGCAGACCGGGCTGAAGTCGAGCGGGTAGAAGACGAGTAGGACTTTGCGGCCGCGGAAATCGGAAAGCGAGACTTTTTCCCCGTCCTGATCAGGAAGAGTGAAGCCGGGCGCCGGCGTGCCGGCGGCGATCATCGACGCAGGCCGAGCTCGGCGACCAGGGCGCGGTAGCGCTCGAGGTCGTGGCGCTCCAGATAGCGGAGCATGCGACGGCGCTTGCCGACCAGCATCAGCAGCCCGCGGCGCGAGTGGTGATCTTTGCTGTGCGTGCGCAGGTGACCGGTCAGTTCGTTGATCCGCTCTGTGAGCAGGGCGACCTGGACCTCCGCGGACCCGGTGTCCCCGGCGGAGCGGCCGTACTTGCCGATCAGGTCGGTCTTCTGTTCTTTGGTCAGGCTCACGGGCGTTGGAAGCTACCACAGACACGCTTGGCATCCTCGACGTCGATACGCATCTGGGTGATCAGCTCCTCGACCCCGGGGAAGCGTTTCTCGCCTCGCAGGCGGGCGACGAAAGCGACCCGCAGGTTGGTTCCGTAGAGATCTTCGTTGCGGTCGATCAGGTAGGTCTCGATCAGGACGCCGCGCCCGCTCTCGAAAGTCGGCCTGACACCGACGTTGACCGCGGCCGGGACGCCGTTCGCGAAGGCCGCGTAGACGCCGTGACCGGGAATCGCCAGACGGTCGTCGGGGACGAGGTTGGCGGTGGGAAACCCCAGCTCGCGGCCACGCTGATCGCCGCTGACCACGGTGCCCTCGACCATGAAGGGGGCGCCGAGACAGTGGCGGGCGCCCTCCATGTCCCCGGCCGCGACCAGAGCCCTGATCCGGGTCGAGGAGACGGTCTCGCCGTCGACCTCGACCAGCGGCACGACCCGGGTCTCGAACTCAGAGCGCGCCGCCAGCATCGCCGGGTCGCCTTTGGCTTTGGCCCCGAAGCGGAAGTTCTCGCCGACCGAGACCCGCCTGGCGTCAAGGCGCTCGATCAGCACCTGCTCGACGAAGCCCTCGGCGGGCACGGTCGCGAACTCGCGGTCGAAAGGGATCACGACCAGCTCGCGCACACCGAGCCCTTCGATCACATCGCGCTTGACCGCGAAGGGCATGATCAGCTTCGGCAGCGCCGCCGGGTGCAGGATCTCAAGCGGATGGGGGTCGAAGGTGAGGACCGTGTCGGCGTCGTCGATCACGGCCCGGTGGCCGAGGTGGACGCCGTCGAAGGTGCCGATCGCGATCTTGCGCGGGCGTGGCTCGGCGTCGGGCAGGCGGGTGACCTCGATGCTCATCGCAATGCCTCCGCGACCGCCGGCACCAGCTCGGCGACCTGGCCCAAGCCCAGCTCCAGGCCCGCGTCCTCGATCCTGAAGGGCCCGATCGCGGTCCGCCGCAGGTCCGAGCAGTAGGCGTCGTCGAGGGTCTCGAGCAGGGTGCGGATATAGGTGCCGGCCGAGCATTCGACCTCGAAGGTCGCGCTTTCGGCGCCGTGCTCGATCAGCTCGGCGCGATAGACCTCGACGTCGCGCTCGGGGGTCTCGACGGTCTCGCCACGGTGTGCCTTCTTGTAAAGGCGCTCGCCGCCGACCCGCACGGCCGAGGTCATCGGCACCCGCTGGCGGACGGTGCCGGTCGGCAGCGCCAGCGACTCGGGCGCCTGCCCGGTCTCGGTCAGCTCGCCGTCGGGGTCGCCGGTGCTCGAGCGCCAGCCAAGCCTGGCTGTCGCCCTGTAGGTCTTCGGCAGCCCGACCAGGTGGCGCTGGATCCGCGTGGCGCGGCCCAGCAGGATCAGCAGCAGGCCGGTCGCGAACGGGTCGAGGGTGCCGGCATGACCGACTTTGCAGCGGCGCTCGCGTCGGACCTGGGCGACCATGTCATGCGAGGTTATCCCGGCGGGCTTGTCGCAGAGCAAGACAGCGGCCTCGGCGGCGCCCGCGGACAGCGTCAAGAGCCGAGCTGGGCGCGGACCTCGCCGCAAAGAAACGGAACCAGCTCCTCGAGCTCGAGGTCGGTCGAGAAGCCGGCGGCGCGCTTGTGCCCCCCTCCCCCGTTGACCCGGGCTATCGCCGAGACGTCGACGTCGCCCTCGCTGGAGCGCAGGCTGACCTTGCGCGCCGCGCGGCCACGACTGGCCTGGTCGCGGATGACGGCGGCGACCTTCGCCCCCTCGATCGAGCGCAGATGGTCGATGATCCCCTCGGTCATCTCCTCGCCGGCGCCGGTCGACTCGTAGTCGGCGGCTTTGATGTAGGTGAGGACGAGACGGCCGTCGCAGTGGCTCTGGATCGCGTCGAGCGCGCGTGAGACCAGGCGCAGCTTCTCGATCGGCACGTGCTCGTACAGACGTCGGTAGGTGTCGTCGACGTCGACCCCGGCGTCGATCAGGTCGGCGGCGATCCGATGGGTCCCGGCATCGGTGTTCTCGTACATGAACTTGCCGGTGTCGGTGACGAGGCCGACGTAGAGCGCCGCCGCCATCTCCTTGGTGATCTCGGCCCCGAGCAGGATCGCCAGCTCATAGACGATCTCCGCCGTGCAGGAGGCGCCGACATCGACCAGGTTGAAGAGGCCGAAGCGGGTGTTGTCGTGATGGTGGTCGATGTTGATCACGTCGTTGCCACCGTCGGTGAGGAAGTCGACCGGCATGCGGTCGATGTTGCCGCAATCGAGGAAGACGACGGTGCGGTCGGCCATATCGGCCGGCGGCTCGTGGAAGACCTCCTCCAGCGAGAGGAAGCGGTACTCGATCGGCAGCGGGAACTCCTTCGCCGGCATGAACATCACCGAGTCCTTGCCGAGCTGGGTCAGCAGATGGTGCATCCCCAGCAGCGAGCCGAGAGCGTCACCGTCGGGGCCCTCGTGGGCGGTCAGCAGGAAGCGCTCACGCGAGCGGATCTCGCCGGCCACCTGCTCGATCGCCGGCGCGGCGGCCGCGGTCGCCTCGCTCACTCTTCCCCCTCCAGCAGCTCGGAGATGCGGACGCCCTTCTCGATTGTGTCGTCGTAGTGGAAGGACAGCGTCGGTGTCCGCTTCATCCGTGTCTCAGCCGCGATCTTGGACTGGATCACCCCGTGCGAGGAGCCCAGGCCGGTCAAGGTCTCGTCACGCTCCTCCTCGCTTCCGAGCACGCTGACGTACACCCTGGCGGTGCGCAGATCGGGGCTGGTCTCAACCGAAGTCACGGTCACGAAGCCAATTCGGGGATCGCTCAGCTCGTTGTTGATGGCGGCGCCAACCACCTCGCGAAGCACCTCGTTGATGCGTCGCATGCGAGCCGTGGCCATCTTACGCCAGCGTCTGCTCGACCTGTTTGGTCTGGAAGAACTCGAGCACGTCGCCGTCCTTGACGTCGGCGAAGCCGTCGAGCACGACACCGCACTCCTGCCCGTCCTCGACTTCCTGCACGTTGTCTTTGAAGCGGCGCAGCGAGGCGAGCTTGCCGGTCCAAATCACGGTGCCCTCGCGGATCAGGCGGACGTTGGCGTCGCGGACGGCCTTGCCCTCGGTGACGATGCAACCGGCGATGCGGCCGACTTTGGAAGCCTTGAAGGTCTGTTTGATCTCGGCCTCGCCGACGGTCTCCTCGACCTCGACGGCCTCCAGCAATCCTTCCATTGCGTTGCGCAGGTCTTCGGTGATTTTGTAGATGACCGAGTAGGTGCGGACATCGACGCCCTCGCGCTCGGCGGCGCGGCGCGCGTCGGCCAGCGGCCTCACGTTGAAGCCGATGATGATCGCTTCGGAAGCCGAGGCCAGCATCACGTCGGACTCGTTGATGCCGCCGGTCTGGGAGTGGATGATGTTGATCCCGACCTGCTCCTGCGGAACTTTGGCGATCTCGTCCTGGAGCGCCTCAAGCGAACCGGAGACATCGGCCTTGAGGACGATGTTGAGCTCCTTGATGTCGCCCTCCTGAACCCGCGAGAAGACCTCCTCGAGACTGACCTTGCGAGCCTGGCGGCGGGCCAGCGCCTCGGTCTTGAGACGATTCGCGCGCTCCTGAGCCAGCTGGCGGGCGCGGCGGTCGTTCTCGACCGCCTGGACGAACTCGCCCGCCTCGCAGACGCCGTCGAAGCCGAGCACCTCGACCGGCATCCCGGGCCCGGCGATATCGACGCGATCGCCCATGAAGTCGTGCATCGCCCGCACCCGTCCCCACTGCTTGCCGGCGACGAGCGCGTCGCCGATGCGAAGGGTGCCACGCTGGACGAGGATGCTGACGACCGGGCCGCGCCCGGGGTCGAGCTGGGACTCGATCACCGTCCCCGAAGCGGGAGCGTCGGGGTTGGCTCCCAGCTCCTCCAGCTCGGAGACGAGCAGGATCATGTCAAGCAGGTTCTCGAGGCCATCGTGAGTCTTGGCGGAGACGTCGACGTAGACGGTGTCCCCGCCCCACTCCTCGGGGTTGAGCCCGTCGGAGGCGAGCTCGGTGCGAACCCGCTCGGGCTGGGCGCCCTCTTTGTCGATCTTGTTGACGGCGATCAGGATCGGAACGTCGGCGGCGCGAGCGTGGTCGATCGCCTCTTTGGTCTGCGGCATGACGCCGTCGTCGGCGGCAACCACGACCACGGCGATGTCGGTGACCTTGGCGCCACGGGCGCGCATCGCCGTGAAGGCGGCGTGACCGGGGGTGTCGAGAAAGGTGATCGTCTTGTCGGAGTGGTGGACCTGGTAGGCGCCGATGTGCTGGGTGATGCCGCCGGCCTCCCCCGCCGCGACCTCGGTCTCGCGGATCGCGTCGAGCAGTGAGGTCTTGCCGTGGTCGACATGGCCCATGATCGTCACAACCGGCGGGCGATCGGCCAGGCTCTCCTCGGAATCCTCGAACTCGGGATCCTCGGGCTCCTCCTCGGCGGCGGTGACGATCTCGATCTTGCGGTCGTACTCGTCGGCGATCGCGCGGACCGAGTCGTCGGTCAGCGTCTGGGTCAGCGTCGCCATCTCCCCCATCGTCATCAGCTTTTTGATCACCTCAGCCGGGCCGAGGCCGAGCAGCTCGGCGACTTCGCGCACGGTCGCGCCGGAGTTGACTTTGGTCGCCTCAGGCTCGGGGATCTCCATCGGCCCCAGGTGTGGCTCCTCCAGCAGGGGCCGGCGGCGGCGGCCTCCACGGCGGCGCGGCGGGCGCTGCGGCGGTGGGCCCCCCATCTGATCGCGGCGGGCCGCCTGCGAGTCGATCACGACGCGGCGTTTTTTGGCGCTCGCGGATCCAGCCGCGGGAGCGGCGGAGGTCGGGGCGGCGGGTCGCACGGGTTTTTTCGAGACGGGGGCAGCGGCGGGCTTGGCGGCTCCCGATCCTGCCGCCGGTTTTGCTGCCTGCGCTTTGGCCGGCGCCGGTTTGGCGGCGGGCGCTTTCGCTTTGGCCGGAGCGGCCGCACCCCCACCTGGCCCGTCGAGAGCCTTCAGGGCGTCGGCCTCCTCGACGCTCGACGCGGCGGCTTTGGCCTCGACGCCGGCGGCCTTCAGCGCGGCCAGCAGCTCTTTGCTGCTTATTCCCCGCGCTTTGGCGATCTCGTGAACCCGCTTTTTTGCCACGCTCGTTACTCAGCCTCCTCGGCTACGGGCTCGGTGGTCTCGACCTCGGACTCGGCTTCCTCCTCGGCAATTGCCTCCTCGACGACCTCCTCGGCAACCTCCTCGGCCACAGCCTCCTCTACCGCCTCCTCGAGAATCTCCTCGGCGACAGCCTCTTCGACCGCCTCCTCGACGATCTCCTCCGCAATCGCCTCCTCGACGATCTCTGTGGCCTCTGCCTCCGCAGCTGCCTCAGCGGCCGCGGCGGCCTCGTCGAACTGAGCGCTTGCCCGCTCGACGATCTCCGCCACCGCGGCCTCATCGGCGTCGGGATCGGCGAGAACCGCGACCTCATCTTCGGAGAGCGGAGTCAGAACCGCGACCTGGCTGGTCTCGAAGCGGGCCAGGGACTGGTGCTGCGGCAGACCGCAATAGGTCGAGCCGGCGATCGCGGCGTTCGGGCAGCGACGGCCGTTGGAGAGCACCGCCATGCAGCGCCCGTCCGACTGCTCCTCGCCCTCGTACTCGACGTCCTGATCCTCCTCGCCGAACTCGGTCTCGGACTTGATGTCGACCCGCCAGCCGGTCAGACGGGCGGCGAGACGGGCGTTCTGACCATCGCGGCCGATCGCCAGCGAGAGCTGGTCGTCGGGGACGATCACGGTCGCCTGGCGCTCCTCGTCATCGACGATCACCTCGCGGACCCTGGCCGGGGAGAGCGCCTTGGCAACGAAGCGGGCGGGCTCGTCGTTGTGGGGAATGATGTCGATCTTCTCCCCGCGCAGCTCCGATACGACCATCCGCACCCGCGATCCGCGCGGGCCGACGCAGGCGCCGACCGGGTCGACGCCGTCGGCGTGGGAGATGACGGCGATCTTGGAGCGGTAGCCGGGCTCGCGGGCGACGCCGACGATCTCGACCAGCTTGTCGGCGATCTCGGGCACCTCGAGCTCGAAGAGCTTTTTGATCAGCTCCGAGTTGCGCCGCGAGACCACGATCGCCGGGCCTTTGGTCGAGTCGGAGACGTCGGTGATCACGGCCTTGACCCGCATCCCGTGGTCGTAGCGCTCGTTGTAGACCTGCTCGGACTTGGGCAGCAGCGCCTCGACCCGCTCGCGCAGCTGAACCAGCGTGTAGCGCTTGTCGGACTGCTGGATGATGCCGGTGATCAGCTCGCCGACGCGATCCTGGTACTCGTCATACATCATCTGCCGCTCGGCCTCGCGGATCCGCTGCAGGATCACCTGCTTGGCGGTCTGGGCGGCGATCCGGCCGAAGTCTTTCGGGGTCACGTCTTTGGTCGTGATCTGGTCCTCGTACGGGGCGATCATCTCCGGGTCGAGCTCGGGGTCCTCGGGCTCGCGCATTTCCCCGGTCTCGGGATCGACCTCGGGCTCCTCCTGCAGCTCCGCCGCCTCGGCCAGCAGCTTCTCCTCCAGCTCCGGCGGCAGGATCAGCTCGAAGACGAGGAAGTCGCCCGTCTCGTGGTCGAGGTCGACCCGCGCGTATTTGGCGGCGCCGGGGGTCTTTTTGTAAGCCGAGAGGAGAGCATCCTCGAGGGCGTCCATCAACTTGTCGGCGGAGATCCCCTTCTCCTGCTCGAGCGCTTTGACTGCGTCGACGATCTCCTTGCTCACTGAACTTGCTCCTTGGTCTCGGAAACGGGCGTGCTCGTGCGGCGCTTGTCGCCGGGCGACGACACCTCCAGCGAGTACTCGGAGAGCAGGTCGCCGAGATGCTTGGTCACCTCTTCGCAGAGCGCCAGGGTGACTCCATCGGGGTGGTCGATATAGAGGCGCAGGCCGTCGGTCTGCGGGCGCTCCAAAGCGACCAGCTCAATCGCCGGGTCCAGCTCGGTGAGACGGGTCTCGATGTCGGTTTGAAGGTCGTTCATGCCTGGTTCGGGCGTAAAAAAAGTGGGCCAGGCCCACTTCTCGATGCAACTAGGGACAGAAAAGCTTGAGGCCAGTATAGCCCGATGAGTGCGCCCGGCCGGCGGGTCCTGTCACCGGGAGGGGGCCTGCGGGCGGCGCAAAGCGTCCGTTCTCGGCCCCCTCCCCGCGCCACCCCCCGGATTAGGCGATCTTCGAGCGAGACCCACGAAGCTGGTCGACTCTCTGGAGGATCGAGTCGGCGATGCTGTCCTTTGAAGCCTGAGGGACGATGGTCTCGGCGGATTTGTCGATCAGGGTTATTGCGTTTTCGCTGCTCTCAAAGCCGATCGACGGGTCGGAGACGTCGTTTAGGACGATCAGGTCGATGTTCTTGCGGATCAGCTTCTGGCGGGCTCGGTCGATGTCGTTGCCGTGTTCGGCCGCGAAGCCGACGATGGTCTGGTTGTCGCCGCGGGCCGTGGCGAGCGCAGCGAGGATGTCTTCTGTCGGCTCCAGGCTTAGCTCGAGGCCATGCTGGCGCTTCAGCTTGCCCTCGGCCACATCGGTAGGCCGGAAGTCGGCCGGGGCCGCCGCCATCAGGAGGACGTGGGCGCCCGGGAACTCCGCGGTTGCCGCCTCTTTCAGCTGTTCGGCAGTCTCAACGTCGATGCGGCGGATGCCGGCCGGCTCCGGAAGGGAAACGTTGGCGGCGATCAGGGTGACGTCGGCGCCGAGGCGGGCTGCGGCCGCGGCGAGGGCGAGGCCCATGCGGCCGCTGGAGCGGTTGCCGATGAAGCGGACCGGGTCGATCGGCTCGCGGGTGCCACCAGCCGTGACCAACACCCGCAGGCCGTCCCAGGGACGGCTGCCGGTGGGCAGCACAGACTCGATCCGAGCCAGCAGGTCGGCCGGATCGGGCAACCTCCCCTTGCCGAACTCGCCGCGCGAGGCGAGTTTGCCCTCACCCGGCTCGATCACCTCGATGCCGCGATCGCGCAGGGTCGCCAGGTTGGCCTGGGTCGCCGCGTCGGCGTACATCCGGTCGTTCATCGCCGGGGCGAGCAAGCGGGGCGAGCCGCAGGCCAGGAACGACGTCGTCAGCATCGAGTCGGCCATCCCCGTCGCCAGCTTGGCGATCGTGTTGGCCGAGGCCGGGGCGACGAGGAAGGCGTCGCAGTTGGCGGCCAGCTCGAGGTGGCCGATCGGGTCGTGCTCGGGCTGGGGATCGCCCGGAAACGAGCCCCGCAGCGGATCGCGCTCGAACTCCGAGGTCAGAACCGGGGCGCCGGTGATCCCCTCGAAGGAGGCGGGGCCGACGAAGCGCGAGGCGGCGTCGGTCATCACCACCCGCACGCCATGGCCGGCGACGGTGGCAAGACGGGCCAGCTCCAGTGACTTGTAGGCGGCGATCCCACCACTTACGCCGAGCAGGATTCTGGCCATCGGTTACCTCCTGGGGGCGGCGCCGGAGTCGCCGGCGCTTTTAGGAGCTAGGAGCGGTACTCGTATTTGAGCTTGCCCTCGGCAAGCTCCTCGAGCGCCATCGTCAGGTAATTACGATCGGCCGGAACCTCGACCATCGGCGGCGGGTACTCACCAAAGCTGCCCTCGCCGAGGTTGTGGAAGTAGCTGTTGATCTGGCGGGCTCGCTTGGCCGAGACGACAACCGCGGCGTACTGCGAGTCGGCGTGATCCATAAGTTTGTCTACGCGTGGTTTGATCATTCGGCGACGGAGTCTAGTGGTAAGCCGAGTTCAGCGCGCACGATCGCCGCCAGCTCGTCCGCAGCGCGGTCAAGATCGTCGTTGACTATCTGGTGGGCGAACTCGTCCTTCGCCGCCAACTCGCTCTCGGCGACCTTCAGGCGGGCGTCAATCGCCTCGGCCGAGTCGGTGCCGCGGTCGCGCAGGCGCTGGCGCAGGACCATTGGATCGGGAGGGGCGATGAAGACGAGGACCGACTCCCGCATCGCCGCCCTCACCTGGCGCGCCCCCTGGACCTCGATCTCGAGCACGACCGAGTGGCCGCCGTCAAGGCGCCGGCGGACCTCGGAGCGCAGCGTCCCGTAGCGGTTGCCGCTGTAGGTGGCGAACTCGAGGAAGTCTTCGGCGTCGATGCGCTTAGCGAACTCCTCCGGAGTGAGGAAGTGGTAATCGCGGCCGTCAACCTCCCCCGCCCTCGGCTCGCGCGTAGTCGCCGAGATCGAGAGCTCCAGATCCGGCAGGCGCTCAAGCAGCATCGAGATCAGGGTTCCCTTGCCGACCCCGGATGGACCTGTGATGACGAAGACCTTAGACATGATGAACGGCCGCGAAAACCAAGCAGATCGACCGGACGCAGGGAACGTGGCGTGCTCTGCACGCGAGCGACTGAGGACGGCGATATGCGCCGGTTTGCAGCAGCCGTTCCGTTATCGGCGGAGCTGGGAGACTAGCTCTGCGCGCTGGCGCTCGGAGAGGCCGCCGATCGTCTTCGACGGTGAGATCCGGCACTGGTTGAGGATGCGGTTGGTCTTGACGCGGCCGTACTTGGGCACCGCCAGAAGCATGTCGAAGACCTTCGCGGTCATCACGTACTCGGGTGGGTCGAGCAACAGCGCGTGGATGTTGGCGCGGCCGGCTTTAAGGTCTTTCTTCAGCTTGGCCCGGGCCGTGCGGATGTCGTTGGCCCGCTTCAGCGCCTCCATCCTCTGGTCCAGCGACCGCTCGGGAGCGGCGGCGGAGGTCTTTACTGGGGCAGGCATTGGGCGGCGAGTATAGCCGCGGTCAGAGGGCGTGCAAGCCGATTAGGCCCATTTCCCACCAAATTCACCTAGACCTCGACTAGAGATCGAGGCTTGGCTCGCCGATACCCCGCTTTACGGGGTCTTCCGAAAGCTCCCTGGCGACCCGCTGACCGGCCAACGGGTCACGAAAGCTCTCGGTCCCGACCGCGACCAAGGTTGCGCCCGCGGCAAGGAATTCTGCGGCATCGGCGCCACAACCGATCCCCCCCATCCCGACGATCGGCACGCCGACGGCAGCCGCAACCGCCCGTGTCTGCGCCACGGCGACGGCTCGCACGGCGGGTCCCGAAAGCCCCCCGTGCCCGGCGGCGATGCCCGGCAGCCCCGTCGCCGGATCGATCGCGCTCGCCTTCAACGTGTTGATCAAAGAAACGGCATCGGCCCCGGCTCCCTCCGCGGCCACCGCCACCGCCGTCGGATCGGCGACGTTGGGAGTCAACTTCACGATCAGCGGCTTTGCGGTCAGGGGCCGCAGCGCTTCAAGCAACGCCGACGTCTCCGACGGCTGCTCTCCCACGATCAGCCCCGAGTGGACGTTGGGACACGACACATTGAGCTCGATCCCGGCCACCTCGTCGCGCCCGGAGACCGCCCCGACCAAGCGCGCGAACTCCTCACCGCTGGTTGCCATCACCGAGACGATCAGCGGCGCCGGCAATTCCGCCAGCTTCGGCAGATCCTCGGCAAGGAAGCCTTCAAGCCCCTTGTTGGGCAGTCCGATCGAGTTGATCATCCCTGCCGGCGTCTCCCAGATCCGCTGCGGCAGATTGCCAACCCGCGGCTCGGGCGTGATCGTCTTCGAGACGAATGCCGAAAACGGGAACGCTTCGAGCAGCGCGTCGCCGTAGACGCGGCGCGCGGCGATGGCGTCAAATGTGCCGGAGGCGTTGATCACCGGGTGCTCCAGCTCCATCCCGCAGAACTCAGGCATGGGCCACCGCCGCCACTTGGTCGCCACGCACCACCGGGCCGTCGACGCAGAGACGCATGTAGCCACCGCTCTCGAGGGGGACTGCGCAGCCGAAACAGGCGCCGTAGCCGCAGGCCATCGGCGACTCCAGCGCCAACTCGGCGGCCACGCCGCGTTCGGCGCACATCGCCCGCACCGCCTCCAGCATCGCCGGCGGGCCGCAGGAGTAGACGACGGCGCTGCCGGCATCGTCGCCGTCGAGGATCGCCGCCAGCAAGTCCGTGACGTAGCCCCGATGACCGGCGTGGCCGTCCTCACTGGCCAGGCGGACCTCGCAGCAGGAGAAGAGCTCATCGAGGCCGCCGGAGTGGGTCTGATCGCGGAAGCCGAGCAGGACTCGGGTGGGGACGTTGCGCTCGGCGAAGCAGCGGCGCAGCAGGGCCAGAGGGGCGATGCCGATGCCGCCACCGACGAGGATCGCCCCCGCCGCCCCCGGTGAGATCTCGCGGGGGGTGG
>DATCBF010000277.1:0-2710 GCA_036512025.1 Solirubrobacterales bacterium | reverse complement strand
TACAGCTAGTCACTCCTAGACGCCCTCCTCGAGCGGAAAGGCCACCCGCACATGGGACTTGGCGAGGACGACGAAGGGCTTGATCTGAGCCGGGCCACCCCCGAGCGGCGTGATTTCGACGTTGACGAGCGGGATGAAGTTGAGGTCGCCGCGGTTGAGGGAGTCCGAGAAACGGCTCTGGTAGCCCTCGGGAGGCAGCGTCACATCGCCGACGACCACGTAGCGGTCGGTCTCGAAGACGGCGCGCTCGACGCGCCGCTCGATGCCTTGGCCTCCCTCCATATTGGACAACCTATCGGCTTCGATCTGTACACGCTATACCAATAAATGTCTATGAATGAACGTAAATTTTTGAGCATCTGTCTTAGATTCGACCGGCATCGAGCAGGCGGCTGAGGAAGCGCTTGGCCTCGGGGCTCTCCGGGGAGCCGAGGACTCGCTCCGGTGGCCCCTGCTCGAGGATGCGGCCGTCGTGGAGGAAGGCGACCTCGTCGGCGACCTCGCGGGCAAAGCTCATCTCATGGGTCGCGATCACCATCGTCATCCCCTCCACCTTCAGGTCCCGCACCGCCGCCAGCACCTCGCCGACCAGCTCCGGGTCCAGAGCGCTGGTCACCTCGTCGAGCAGCAGCGCTCGCGGTCGACCGGAGAAGGCGCGGGCGATCGCAACCCGCTGCTGCTGGCCACCGGAGAGATTGTCCGGGCGGTCGTGCTCGCGGCCCTCGAGCCCGAAGCGGGCCAACAGCATCCGCCCGCGCTCCTCGGCCTCCCCGCGCGAGATGCCATGGACCCGCCTCTCCCCCAGCACCACGTTTTGCAACGCGGTCAGGTGCGGGAAGAGGTTGTAGGCCTGGAAGACCAGGCCGAGGCGGCGGCGCACCTCGACCGGCTGAACCGAGGGGTCGGTGATCACCTCGCCGTCGAGGTGGATGTCGCCGTCGTCGATCTCCTCGAGCAGGTCGATGCAGCGCAGCAGCGTCGACTTGCCCGACCCGGAAGCCCCGATCAGCGCCACCGCCTCGTGCTCGCTGACGGTCAGGTCCACCCCCCGCAGGACCTCGCGAGAGCCGAATGCCTTCGTCACCCCGCGGACCTCGAGCACCGGCGCGCTCACGTCACCGCACCTCTCCCCCGCCGCCGCCCATGCGGTCGACCACTCGGGCCAGCGGCACCGTAACCGCCAGGTAGAGCAGCGCCGCGGCGATCAAGGGGGTGTAGTTGAAGTTCTCGCCCTGGACGATCTGGGCGATGCGGAACGCCTCCTGCGGGCCAAGGATCGAGATCAGGGCGACGTCCTTCTGCAGGGCGACGAAGTCGTTCAGCAGCGGTGGCGCCACCCGCCGCACCGCCTGCGGCAGGATCACATGCCGCATCGCCTGCCCCTCGGTCAGCCCGACCGCCAGCGCCGCGTCCCGCTGGCCACGATGGACGGAGCGAATGCCGGCCTTGTAGACCTCGGCGACGTAGGCGCTGTAGGAGAGCGCCAGCGCGATCCCGCCCAGCACGACCGGGTCGGTGGGCAGGCCGGTGAGCTGGAGCGCCGGCACCCCGAAGCCGACCAGATAGACCAGCAGGATCGTCGGCACGCCGCGGAAGAGGTCGACGTAGACGGTCCCGAGCATCCGCAGCGGAAACAGCGCCGGCCCCCGGCTCGTTCTCACGAGCGCGATCGCGAGGGCGACCGCCAAGACCACGACCTCGACGATCATGAAGATCTTCACATCAAGCCAGAAGCCCGAGAGGACTTCGGGAAACGATTCCTTGAAGACGCTCCAGGAGAAGAAGGTTTCCCGCACGGCAGGCCAGCCGGGACTGGTGAGAACCACGGCGGCGAGGCCGCCGAGGACGATGATCGTGGAGACGGCGGCGACCGCCTGCCCGCGCCTCGCCTGGCGTCGTTTCGCCGCCTCCCTTGCCAGGCGGCGATCGCTGATGACGGCGGTTTCGGTCAAGCCGCCGCGGATTGTGAACTCGACCGGGGACGACCCGGGTAACGCAAGGGCGCCGGCAGCGGCGCCCGAGGCTCAGTGCAGTTCGGGGGCGCCGGCCGCCTGGCTCATCCAGCGCTTGTTCAGCTGTGCCAGTTCGCCAGAGTTGCGCATCGCATCGACCGCCTTGGAGACGCAGGCCGTCAGCGCCGAGCCTTTGGCGAGCAGCGCGCCCCACTGGTCACCGCCGGGAGCGCTGAACTGGCCGACGACCGCCGCGGTCGGGACCTGGGCGGCAGTCAGGTAGAGCGCGGTCGGCAGATCGACCACGACCGCATCGACCTGTTCGTTCTTCAGCGCCGTGACCACGTCGCTGGAGCTGTTGAAGACTTCGGGCTGGCTGCTGGGGTCGATCTCTTCTTCGACCGCGGCGAGGCTGGTGGTGCCGATCTGGACCCCGATCTTGGCGTCCTTGAGGTCAGCCAGCGACTTGGCATTCGCCGCGTCGGAATCCTTCAGCGCCACGACCGCCTGGTTGGCGGTGTAATAAGGCGAGGAGAAATCGACCTCCTTGGCCCGCGGCGGCGTGATCGAGATCTCGTTGACGTCGAAGTCGAATTCCTTCGGGCCAGGGGCATACGACGAGTTGAACGGCTCAGTGACCCACTTCACCTTGGCCGGGGAGTAGCCGAGCTGCTTGCCGATCCCGTAGGCGACCGAGCTCTCGAAGCCCTTCCCGTTGGTCGGGTCGTCGCCGACGAAGTAGGGCGGGTAGGCGGGCT
>DATCBF010000276.1:0-4826 GCA_036512025.1 Solirubrobacterales bacterium | reverse complement strand
GCCATCACGATTCCGTCGAGCGGCGGCAGCTCCAGGGTTCGGCTGAAGTCGGCGACGAGCGGCGTGACGCTGACATTCGGGAACGCGTCGCGGAGTGTCCGGAGCTGGACCTCGAGGGCACGCTTGTCACGGTCGACCGAGTAGATCGAGCCGCTCGGACCGAGCAGGTCGGCGAGCGCAAGGGTGAACGCCCCTTCGCCTGAGCCGAGGTCGGCCCAGGTCTCACCGCCGCCGTGGACGCCATCGCGCAGCAGCATGACGTGGTCGAGGTGATCCATCGCATCAAGAGTCTGGCAATTCCTCGGTGGCTTGCTGGCCCGCTACGCTCTCGCACACCGCCGCGACGACCGTCATGATGAGGCGAAGACCGCCGGACACGGCGGAGATGGCCGGGCGAAGCGGGGCTCGGTCGGGTGGGTGAGGCGAAGAGGCCCTCCGAGGAGTTCCTTTGGCGATCCTGTGCTCGGCATGCTCAACTGAGTGGCCGGAAGGCTTTCGCTTTTGCGGAGCCTGTGGTGCTCCGCTCGACGCCAGCACCGAGGCTGCGAAGGCGAGCCGACGTGTCGTCACCGCGCTCTTTTGCGACGTCGTTGGATCGACGACGATCGGCGAGGCGAATGACCCGGAACGTGCACGAGCGGTCATGGACCGCTACTTCGCGATCGCCCGGGAAGTGATCGAGCGGCAAGGAGGAACCGTCGAAAAATTCATTGGCGACGCTGTCATGGCCGTCTTCGGGTGGCCAACGCAATTCGAGGATGATGCGCTTCGGGCGGTCCGATCTGGTCTGGAGATCCACTCGCGGCTTGCCGCTGCAGTTGCGCCAGCCGACGCGTTTGCCGTTCGCGTCGGGCTAGGCACAGGCGAAGTGGTGGCAATGGGCGGCAGCACCGGCGGCACGTTTGTCACGGGCGACGCCGTGAATAGTGCCGCTCGCCTCGAGCAAGCGGCAGGCGCCGGAGAGACGGTGATCGACGCAGCGACCTACGGCCTGGTCCGCCATGCGGTGACCGCCGAGTCGCTGGGCAGCCAGGTGATCCGCGGGCGATCCGCGGGCCTTGATGCGTACCGCATCCTGAGTCTTGACGCCGCGGCCGAGGCCGTGCCGCGGGACCTGGCTTCGCCCCTGATTGGTCGAGAGTCGGAACTCACTCTCATCCGGCGGGTCTACGCACGCGTCCGGACCGACCAGCAGTCTGCCGTGGTTACGATTCTGGCCGAACCCGGGACGGGTAAGAGCCGGCTTGTCCACGAGGCCTTGGCTGACATGCGCAAGGATGCGATCGTCATGCGAGGGCGATGTTCTGCCTCGGGCGGGGCAGCACTGTCCCCATTCGGCGATGCGCTGCTGGACGCGGCTGGAGCCGGAGCTGATGGCGCAGGCGAGTCAGCCAGGTCTCGGCTCGTCGGGCTCGTTGCCGACGCTCCCGATGGGCCCCTGCTTGGGCCGAGGCTCGCCGCGCTCGCGGGTCTTGAAGCGCTTCGAATCCCACCTGAAGAGTCGGTTTGGGTGGCCCGCCGGACACTTGCATGGTTGTCTCGAAGCATCCCGGTCGTCGTCGTTCTTGATGACCTGCAATGGGCTCAGCCGGGTCTGCTCGACATGATCGAGACCGTCATGGACCGGCTTCCCGAGGCTCCAGTCCTTTTTCTTGCGATCGCCCGACCCGAGCTTCTCGACTCGCGGCCCGAATGGTTCGAGGGCCGCGATCGTGCTCAGCGATTACACCTCGAGGCGCTTCCGACTGATCTGGCGGGAACCTTGCTCGATCGGCTGGCACCCGCATTAAGGCAAGATCCAGATACCCGGAACCGGGTCCTTGCGGCAGCCGATGGCAACCCGTTATTCGTCGAACAGTTCGCCGCAATGCTCGATGGCGCCGGCGCCACGTCGTCGGGCGCGTTGGAGGTGCCGTCGACAGTAAGCGCCCTGCTCGGCGCCCGGCTCGACGGCCTTGGGGCGCGACAACGCGGGGTGATCCAGCGAGCCTCGATCGCTGGCAAGCGGTTTTGGTGGGGCGCTCTCTCGCAAATCAGTCCCGAGACGGACCGGGCGCACCTGAGCCGCAATCTCGGTGAGCTCGTTCGTCGCGATTTCATCCTTGCCGATCGGTCGGAGTTTCCTGGCGACGAAGCCTTCCGGTTCAAGCATCTACTGATCCGAGACGCCGCCTATGCGCAAATCCCGAAAGCCGAACGCGCTCGCCTTCATGAGCGGTTCGCCGCCTGGCTGACCGAGCACACCGGGGCGGCGATCGACCCCGCCGCCGAGCTGGTTGCCTTTCACCTGGAGCAGGCGATCCGATATCGAGCGGAACTTGGCGCGCCCGATGCTGATGACGATGCCCTCTCTCGCCGTGCCTCGTCGATCTATGCGGAGGCGGGTCTCGCGGCGTTCGATCGAAACGACATGGTCGAGGCGACGCGGCTCCTTGGTCGCGCTGCGAGCCTGCTTCAGCCGGATGACGTCAGGAGGATCGGCCTGGAGTTCCGTCTGGCGAAGGCGCTACAGCAACATGGCGACCACGAACAGGCGCTGGCCTTGGTCGATCACGCGCTTGAGCGCGCCCGACGGTCGGGCGACGTCGCCCTCGTCGAGCGTGGGGCGCTCTGGCGTCGCGACGTTCTCCAGTTGCAGGGAAGCGGCGGACGCGAGGGCGAGCTTCGCGCCGTCATCCGCTTCTTCGAGATTTCGTCGGATCTCGAGGGCATGGCGCTCGCTTGGCAGCACCTTAGCTATCTGTGGATCGACCGCTCCCGGTTTGGGGAGGCACTCAAGGCCGTCCAAAAATCGCTGGATCTGGCCCGTCGTGCCGGAGATATATGGCTCGAAATGCGGAGCACCGCTCTAATGGCGACGATCTACGCCGAGGGCCCGACCCCGATCCCGGTTGCGATCCGAAGGTCCGGAGCCCTGCTTGCCAACATGCCCGACGATCGGCGCCTTCGCGTGAACGTCCTTCGAGCGCAGGCGTCTCTCTTGGCCTCGGCCGCTCGGTTTGATGAGGTTGGTCCTGTCTGGAACGAGGTGGAGTCGATCACGCGGGAACTGAGCGTGCCCTGGGAAAACGTGGTCACGACCGTCCTCGGGGCGTCGATCGCGAGTCTTTCTGGCAGGGACGCAGAAGCTGTAGAGACGCTTCGGGCCATAGCGAGCTCTGTCCACGGGCGGGCGAACCAGGCCAGCCTCGCCGATACCATGGCAAGGAGCCTCCTGGCGTTGGGACGCGACGACGAAGCATTGGAGTTGGTCCGGCGAGTGAAGCCGGACGTGGCCGATCTGGAAAGTCAAGTGTTCACGGCCCTCGTGGAGGCCGATATCGTCGCTCGCCAAGGCAACCAGATCCTCGCAGTCGAGCTCCTCGTCGAGGCCCTCGATCTTTTCCGGGGATCTGATGCGCTCTGCCTGGTCGCGGCAGCGCTGACGATGGCGGGGCGAGTTCGGATCCATTTGGGCGATCAGCGCGAAGCACAGGCACTCCTCGAAGGGGCAATCAAGGCCGCCGATGCCAAGGGTGAGGCTGTCTGGCGGTCGCGGGCCGTCGCATTGCTGGCTACCTTCGCCTAGGGTCTGCGCCTCGAGCCTGCTCGGCGCGAGGAGAAATGGACTCGGCCCCGCTCAGCCGGGCCGCGAGGCAGCGTACAGGAGGATGGCACCCGATACGCCCTTGAGCTCCACCGGGCCGACCTCGCGGAAGGCAACCCCAGCGCCGGCCGAGGCATCCACCACTGCCTGGCTGACGATCACCTCGCCGCCCTGCGCGTAGCTCGCGATCCGCGCGGCGACATTGACAGTCTGGCCGTAGTAATCGCCCTCCTGGAAGATCACCGGCCCGGCGTGCAGGCCGACATGCGCCGGCGGCAACCCGTCGTCGGCCACGCCTGCAACCATCTCGAGCGCTGCCACGACCCCCTGGCCGGGGTTCGGGAAGTGCAGCATTACCCCGTCGCCGAGCCACTTGAGTGCCCGGCCACCGTGCTTGACCGATGTCCGCTGGACGATCCGGCCGAGCTGTTCGGCCAGCCGGGCGGCCGCCGCGTCGCCCTGCTCCTGGGTGAGACGGGTGTAGCCGGTGATGTCGAGGAAGCACATCGCCGGGGGGTGGTCGACTCGGGTGTGCAGGCCAGCCCCGGCCAGCATTATCTCGAGCCCGGCGATGATATCGGAGGTCCACGCCCGCCCCTGTTGGAGGTGGTACATCGCGACCACCGCCCTCTCGATCACGACGCTCCCCCGATCGCCGAAGTCGATCCCCAGGACCTCATCGGGCCGCTTGCCGGCGCGAATCGCCGGCGCGATCACCTCCGAGTTCCAGATCGCCGATTCCGTCTCGGCCAGCCGACGCAGGCTGTCGCCCTGGGTACGCATCAGCTGCTGGACCGCGGCCTGACTGAAGCCGGCCCGGACTCCCATCTCGAGCAGCTCGACGTACGGCAGCTCCTCATCCCGAATCCGATCGTCGGGGACCGGTGTGGCCGAGCCGGCCGCTTCTCGGATGAAGAGCAGCAGCTCGACCGGGACGCCGCTGCGCTCGGCCATCTGGGCAAACGTGACGCCGCTGAAGGCCGAGAACCGCTCGAACGCCGGAGCGTCGAGGAAGTCGAGCGACAGCTGGCCGCCCCGGATCGCGGTGCCCAGGCCCTCGAGGGGAATGCCGGCCGCCGCCAGGCTCATGACGAGGCCTGCGCGGCGCAGGTGACCCGGCGTGAACCGCTCGTCCGCGTCCGGCGTCAGGATCCCCAGCTCCACCAGCCCGCTCAGTTGATCAGCGCTGACCCCGCTCCGCTGGGCCGCCTCCGCCAGGTCATACGTGTCCACGAGCGGT
>DATCBF010000275.1:0-7299 GCA_036512025.1 Solirubrobacterales bacterium | reverse complement strand
GACCGGAGCGATGAAGGTGCGGTTGCCGGCGCGGACGCCGATCGCCTCGGTCCTGGAGAGGTCGAGGGCCGAGCTGAGCACGGCCTCGGAGTCGTCGCCATAGCGGTAGCGGAAGGTGCCGGCTGAGACGCGGGAGCCGTTGGCCCCGCGCAGGAAGACGCGGCAGAGGGTCCCGGAGCGGACGCCGCTCACGTACATCTGGATTTCGGTGCCGAAGGTATGTGGCTCCAGCGTCGCCGTGATTCGCACCCCGGCCGGAAGGGAGCGGAAGGTGACGTGCTGGTCGGGAGGATTGTCGGTCGGTCCCAGCACGAAGATCGCCAATGCGGCCGTCGCCACCGCGGCGGTTGCCCCGCTCAGCGCCAGACCGAGGCGCAGGCGCCGCTTCCGGCGGCCACGGCGCCGCTCCGCTCCGATCGTCGTCGCGACCCGATCGGCCAGCTCCGGCGGCGGCTGCGGCGCCGGGCCGAAGTGCGACGGATCGGCGAGGGGAAGCAGCCGTGAGAGCGAGGACAGCGACTCCGCCTCGGCCCGGCAATCCGCACAGCCCTCCAGATGAGCCTCGAGCCCGACAAGCTGATCGGGCGGCAGTTGCCCGAGCGCGTAGGCGCCGAGCGACTCGCGCCACTCGCATCTCCTAGCCCTCATAGCCGATCTCCTCCAGGGCGACCCGCAGCGCTCGCAGGCCGTAGTAGACGCGGCTCTTGACAGTCCCCTCCGGGACTCCCAGCTCGGCCGCCACCTCGGCATAGGGCCGGGCACGGTAGTAGGTCTCGACCAGGACGCGGCGGTGCTCGTCGCCGATCCGCCGCATCGCCTCCTCGACCTGCCAGGCCAGCAGCGCGTCGTCGAGAGGGTCGACCGAAGGCTCGACCCCACCCTCGGCTACCCCTGGCCTGACGGAGCGGGCACGGCCGAGATCGATGACCACGTTTCGCAGGATCGCGAAGAGCCAGGTCCGCAGCGAGCCGATCTGGGGATCGAAGCGGTCGCCGGCGCGCCAAGCGCGCAGAAAGGTCTCCTGAACGGCCTCTTCGGCAAGCCCGGAATCGCCAAGGGAGCGGACCGCAAAGCCGTAGAGCTCACCGGCGTGCGCGGCGTAGGCCTCGCGCACGTCTCGCTCGCGGGTCAGGGCCCCGGGAGGCATCTCAGAAGGATCTTGAAGCAGAGAGGGGATTCACGGCTGCCCGGAATACGGCGAGCGGCGTGCTGGGGTTCAGGCTGGTCGCCCCCTCGCGACGGACGGTGCCCCGGCGCCGGCCGCTGACCGGCGCCGGGAGGCGGCAGCTTCAGGAACCGGGTTAGAGTTTTCCGATCTTGAAAATCTTCGTGCCGCAGTCGGGGCACAAACCCTGGATCGCCGGTCGACCGTTTTTCATGGTCACCTGTTTGGCGTCCTTGATCTCGACCTTCTTGCGCTCTTTGACGCAGTAGCCCTCGGGCATGAGGGGGCCTCCTTTCGCTGCCGCATCGCGGCAAAGCTCGCGATTTTTCGCGAGGTGGATTGAGGCGAATGTAACGCAGCCGGGGGACGATGGCACGCAGATTAGTGCGATTACGCACAATCCCCTATTTGGCGGTGCTGCCCGATTCTGTTTCTTCGCTGCCGCCGCTACCGCCTTCGCTGCCGCCGGGACCGACCCCGGAGCCACCCGTGGCGAGGGCTTTGACCGCGGCCTGGAGCAGCTTCACCTGCACCTTGAGTTTGTCGACTTCGGCCGTGGCGCTCGCGGCCGCGCTCTGGGCTGCTTCGACCTGGCCCTGGACCGCCGAGCCCGGGGCGCCATCGCCGGCGACCTCTTCCCGCACGGCCTGCAGGTCGTCCTTGCTGACGCTGTTGTTGGCGGCATCGAGCGCCAGGTAGATGCCGGCGCCGGCGCCGCCTATCGCGAGCGCGATCAAGACCAGCCCGATCCGCGTGCGCGCACCGAGCTTGCGCTCAAGCTCCCCTATCCAGGCCCGCAAGCCATCGAGCGGCATCTGTCTAACTTAATCGAGAACAACGGTCAGGAGTCGCGTCAACTACCCTGCGGCGCGCACTTCCGGACCCCGATCCTCGAAGGAGACCCCCGCATGCCCGAAGCAGTCATCGTCGACACCATCCGCACGCCGATCGGCCGTGCCTTCAAGGGCTCGCTCGCCCAGCTGCGCCCGGAGGAGATGGGCGCGTTCGTGGTCGACCAGCTGCTCGAGCGCAATCCCGAGGTCGATCCCGCCTCGATCGAGGACCTGTTCTGCGGCTGCGGCATGCCCCAGGGCCTGGAGGCCTTCAACATCGGCCGCATCGTCTCGCTGCTCTCAGAGAAGCTGCCGCAGACCGTCAACGGCGTCACCGTCTCCCGCTACTGCTCCTCCAGCCTCGACGCGATCCGCCATGCGGGCAACGCGATCAAGGCCGGCGAGGGCGATGTCTACCTCGCCGCCGGGGTCGAGTGGGTCAGCCGCTTCAACGAGCGCACCGAGCCGGCCGGCGCCGCCGACCAGAACGAGAACCTGCAGGGCAACAACGGCCAGCCCAACGCCTACATCGACATGGGCCTGACCGCCGTCAATGTCGCCAACCACTACAAGGTCAGCCGCGAGGATATGGACGAGTTCGCGCAGCGCTCGCAGGAACTGGCGGTCAAATCCCAGGAAGACGGCTTCTTCGACCGCGAGATCGTCTCGGTGACGCTGCCCGACGGGACCGAGGTCAGCAAAGACGACGGGCCCCGCGCCTCCTCGACGCTGGAGAAGCTCTCCCAGCTGCCGGAGGCGTTTGGTGGCGGGGGGGTCACCGCCGGTAACTCCTGCCCGCTCAACGACGGCGCCGCCGCGGTGCTGCTCATGAGTGACGCCAAGGCCAAGGAGCTGGGCCTGACTCCGCGGGCGCGGATCATCACCGCCGCCACCTGGGGCAACGAGCCCGAGTACATGGGCGTGGCCCCGATCGGCGCGATCAAGAAGGTCCTAGATCGGGCCGGGATGTCGATCGAGGACGTCGGCGCGGTCGAGCTGAACGAGGCCTTCGCCGCCCAGGTGATCCCGATCATGGCCGAATGCGGGATCACGATCGACAAGCTCAACACCCACGGCGGCGCGATCGCCCTCGGTCACCCCTTCGGAATGACCGGCGCCCGGATCATGGGCACCCTGCTCAATGTGATGGAGACCGACGACCACCAGGTCGGCCTCGAGACGATGTGCGTCGCGGGCGGGCAGGGCAAGGCAATGTTGGTAGAACGCCTCAACTAGGAGCGTCGATGCGATGCGACTCGAGACGCTGACCTACGAGAGCAGCGACCGGGTCGCTCGCATCACCCTGAACCGCCCCGAGCGCGGTAACGGGATCACGAGCCGGATGCCGGGTGAGATCGCGGCCTGCGTCGAGCGGGCCAATCTCGACCCGGCGATCCGCGTGATCGCGCTGGCCGGCAATGGCAGCGGCTTCTGTGGCGGTTATGACCTGGCCGCTTCGGCCGAAGGGCGGATGGAGGAGATGGGTGGCGCCGAGGCGCCGGCCGGCTCGCCCCTTGACCCGGCGGTGATCGGCGCCAATCACGCGCCGAATTCGAACTGGGACCCGGTCACCGACTTCCAGTTCATGTGGCGCAACGTCCGTGGCTTCATGAGCCTCTTTGATTCCGAGAAGCCGGTGGTCTGCAAAGTCCACGGCTTCTGCGTCGCCGGCGGCACCGACATGGCGCTCTGCTCCGATCTGCTGGTGGTCGCCGAGGACGCCAAGATCGGCTATCCGCCCTCGCGGGTCTGGGGCTCGCCGACGACCGCTCTGTGGGCGAACCGGATCGGCGCGATGCGAGCGAAGCGGCTGCTGCTGACCGGTGACTCGTTGACCGGCGCCGAGGCGCTGGAGTGGGGGCTGGCGACCGAGGCGGCTCCGGCCGACGAGCTCGACGAGCGTTTCGAGCGGCTGCTGGGGCGGATCGCCCAGCTGCCGATCAACCAGCTGGTGATGATGAAGCTGCTGGTCAACCAGACTGTCCACGCTCAGGGCCTGCACCAGACCCAGGTGCTCGGCGCCTTCTTCGACGGCATCGCCCGTCATACCGAGGAGGGCCACGATTTCGTCAGGCGGGCGACCGAGTCTGGATTCAAGGAGGCGGTGCGCGAGCGCGACGAGCCATTTGGCGACCATGGCATGGACGGCTTCGGCCTCGGGTAGGGTGCCGCCGCGATGACCGACCGCTCGGCGATCACGCCGGAGAACATCCGCGCCTTCCTCGGCGACAGCTTTCCCGGCCACCTCGGGATCGAGCCACTGGAGATCGAGGACGGCCACGCCAAAGGCAAGATCGTCGTCGACAAGCGCCACCTGCACCCAGGCGGCTACGTCCACGGCGGCGCCTGGACCGCGCTCGGCGACACGGTCGCGGCCTGGGCCACCTTTCGCAACATCCCGCCGGGCCACGACTTCACGACGATCGAGCTGAAGCTGAACGTCTTCACCGCCGGCCTTCCCGGCGACGAGGTCGTCGCCGTCGCGACACCGCTGCACGTCGGTCGCAGCACCGTGGTGCTGGAGGTCAAGATCGAGCGCAGCCGCGACGGCGGCAAGCCCAAGCTCGCCGCCAACATGATTGTCACTCAGTTCGTCTTGCCGCCTCGAGGCTGACGGCCGATGCCCTCGCGCCGACGGCATCCGAGGCGCGCGGATCGGCTTCGGTGGCTTCTGGTCAAGTTCGGCGTGGTCGGCCTGACCGGAATTTTCATCGCCCTGCTGGCGTTGACGGCCGCTCTGCTGGGCCTGGGGCTGACGATCGACTCGGGTCGGTGGGCCTCCTTCCCGGCGCTTTGGCGTGACGAGGCGATGGCGCTGCTCGGGCTCACCGTTGACGGGCCGGCCGCGAACGCGGGCAGCGGCGTCAGCCAGGCGATCCGGATGGCGCAGGGTCTGCTCGGCCTGATCCTGCCGGCCCTCTACATCGGCGCCGTCGTCTTCCGCCTCTTCATCCACCCCGATGTCTTCGTTTTCCGCGAGAAGATCTCTCTGCTTCCCGCTCCCGAGACCTTCCGAGGCGAGTTGGACGAGGACTGTCACGTGCTGGCGATCCGGGTCTACAACGCCTCGCGGATGCGGGCGCTAGACGTGCGCTTCAACGTCGTTCATCAGCGCTGGTTCGGATCGGGCAGGGACTCGGTGGTCCGCAACATCCCGCTTCCGCTGGCGAACGCGACCTGGCCAATGGCCGACCGTCCGGTCCCCTACACCTTGTTCGTGCCACTGAAGCCAGGCGACGTCTCCGAGGTTTCCGGCAAGGCCGCTCTCGTGACCATCCGCGAACGGCCGATCGGCGATCGTGACCGCTTGGTCGTGCATGTCTCCGGGGCGATGCCCGATGTCAACGAGACCTTTATCGAGCGCCACGCTTTCGACCTGCCGGGCTCGGTGTCGAGCGAGCCATTCGGGGTCATACATCTCGACTATGGCGAGGACCCAAAGACCTGGGACGGTTGGGACGGCTTCGATGGCTGAGGCCCGGCCCGAGATCGACTACGTGTTCGGCTATGGGTCGCTGGCCGAGCTGCGCCGGCCACTACTCGTCGCCGGGGTCGCCATTGCCCCCGTGGCAGCGCGGCTCCGAGGATTCCGCCGCGTCTGGGGCGCGGCGATGAACAACTGGGAGACGGGTGACGACGAGAAGCACTTCGTCGACCCGCGAAGCGGCGGCAAACCGCGGGTCCGGATCGCGTTTCTGGATATCGAGGAGGCCGAGGGATCGACGGTCAACGGGCTCGCGGTCCCGGTTGACTCGTCGCGGCTCGCCGAGTTCGACGCCCGCGAGGTCAACTACACGCGCTTTGAGCTCTCCGATGCGCTCGAGCCCGCTTTCGAGCAACGTGTCTATGCCTACCGGGCGACGGCGGGCGCTCGGGAAAGGCTCGAGGCCGGGGCCCGTGATGGCGATGCTGTCGTCGGCCAGGAGTACCTGGAGCTGGTCCGCCGCGCTTTCGCCGGCCTCGGTGGCGAGTCACTGGCCGAGTTTGAGCGAACCACGGCGCCACTGCCTTTTCCCCAGCGCGATCTCGAGCTGCGTCAGCCCGAGTCGCCTGACGCCACCGGTTCATAGCCGGGCGCCTCGAGGCGTTCGATGGCGGGCAGCCGCCAGAGGGCGCTGGCGATCGTGAGCCCGATCGCCGCCGCCAGCAAGGCCAGGAACCACTGGGTCGCGTTGAGCAGGGTCATTTCGAAGAAGTCGCGGACCGGCGCCGCCGCCAGAATCAGGGCGTAGAGCGCGCCGAGCCCGGCGACCAGGGCCAGCATGTAGCTCTGGATCGCGATGTGCTCACGGCCGGGGCCACGCTCCAGCAGCAGCACGAAGGAGAGGCCGAGGACGATCAGCGTCGTTGTCGCCGCGGTTCGCCCGGCGTCGAGGCTGCCGCCGAAGACGGTGTCGACGAGGAAGAAGGAGAGGATCGATCCGAGCGCGGTGGCGACCCCGGCCGGCACCGCGAAGGCGCTCAGCGCCCGCAGCAGGCGGCCGCGGTACAGCGGCCCGTCGGATGGCGCCAGGGCGAGGACGAAAGAGGGGATCCCGATCGTGAGGAAGGCCGCCAGGGTGAGGTGGCGCGGCAGGAAGGGAAAGGCGAAGCCGGGCACCGCGACCAGCAGGATCAGCGTTGCCGCGTAGACGGTCTTGGTCAGGTAGAGGCGCCCGAGCCGGTGGATGTTGCGGGCGATCCGGCGACCCTCGCCGACCGCTTCGGGCAGGCGGGCGAACTCGTCTTTGAGCAGGACGACGTCGGCGACCCCCTTTGTCACCTGGGCGCCCGAGCCCATCGCGACCGCCATTCGCGCCTGCTTCAGGGCCGGCACGTCGTTGACACCGTCGCCGATCATGGCCACGTAGCGACCGGCCGCGACCAGCGCCGCGACCAGCGCTTTCTTCTGCTCGGGTTTGATCCGGCAGAAGATCGTGTTGGCCAGAGCCACCTCGCCCAGGGCCGCCGGGTCGTCGGGCAGGTCGGGGCCCTCGACCACGCCGGCGTCGCTGGGCACTCCGACCGCGTAGGCGACGGCGGTGACCGTGGCCCGCGCGTCACCGGAGATCAGCTTCAGGTCGACTTCTTCCTCGCGCATCGAGGCGATCGTCGCCGCCGCATCGGGCCGCAGCGTCTCCTCCAGGACGACCAGGGCGAGCGGGGCCAGCCGCGGCGGGGCTTTGCCGGCGGGGTCGGTGGGCAGCGTCTCGGTGGTCTCACCGAAGGCGACGACGCGATGCCCGGCCGCCGTCTCCTCCGCCAGCTTGCGGGACAGCCCCGGCGGCAACGTCAGCGCCCCGGCCTGCTCGAGGACGTCGG
>DATCBF010000274.1:0-4532 GCA_036512025.1 Solirubrobacterales bacterium | reverse complement strand
CCAGGGATGCCGCCCTTCTTCGTTTCGGCGAACTTTTCGGCGCCGACGATGTCGGTGTAGAAAGGTGAGCCGCCGGAGTTGAGCTTGAAGACGCGTTCGACTGCGTAAGTGAAGTCAGAGGCTTTGACCGGGGTGCCGTCGGAGTATTTGAGGCCCGGGCGGAGGAAGAGCGTGTAGGTCTTGTTGCCGTTTGTGATCTTTGGCAGGGCTTTGGCCAGGCCCGGGATCACCTTGCTGCCGGCAGCGCCCGAGGCGTGGGCGTAGGTGAGCAGCGGGATGTAGGTGTCATATGTCGCCGTCCATCCTTCGGCGGTGTAGGAGAGCCCGGGATCCAGGTAATCGGGGAAAGAGGCGTAGGTGCCGGTCAGCGTCCCTCCCTCTTTGCCCCCAGAGCCACTCCCGCAGGCCGTCAAGCCAAGCGTCGTCATCGCACTCACACACAGAACAACGCCAAGCTTCTTCAACTAAAACCCTCCAGTCGAACTGGTTGCACCGGCATAGGGAATCAACTCCACCACAACCTCATCACGTCCGTCAAGGTTTTTTGAATCAATGTTTGACGTGCGCTCAGGCCATTTTGTGCCAAGGATCGGCGCCGCGACGAGGGCGATCACCAGCACCCCGATCCCGGCCACGAGGAAAGTCGCGCGCGGGTCGTGGCCGACGGCTATCAGCCCGCCGACGATGTATCCCACCCCCGGCATCGCCGCCCCGATCGACTCCAGCACGCTCATCACGCGAGCCTGCATGCCCTGGCGGGTCAGCTCCTGCACGGCGCTGATCGCCGCGACCCACTGGACGCCGTTGCCGGCGCCACCGACGATCGAGGCGGCGCAGGCGAGGAACAGTGTCGGCGCCGCCGCCAGCCCCAGATATCCGGCGCCGACGGCAAGCGTGCTGAAGAAGAGCAGGTAGGGAAGGGGCGCCTTGCGGATCGCGGCGAAGACGAAGCTGCCCAGCACCATGCCGACGCCCCAGCTCGCGAGCAGGATGCCGTAGCCGGAGTCGCCGGCATCGAGCGTCTGCTTGGCGTAGATCACCTCGATCGGGATCACCGCGGCAAAGAAGATGAAGGCGCCGCCCTGGGCGATCAGCAGCCGCCGCAGGGTCGCGGTCTCGCGCACGTATTTGATCCCCGCCTTGACTCGCTCGCGCAGATCGCCCGGGTCGGGCTCGGCCTGGGGCAGGGGCCCGGCGGTCAGCAGGATCCAGCCGACCGCATAGAAGGAGACGGCGTCCAGGAGCAGGGCCGATTGCACCCCGAAGCCGGCGACCACGAGCCCGGCGATGCCCGGCCCGAGCGCGGCGCCGCCGGTGAAGGCGACATTGAGGACCGCGTTGCCGGCCCGCAGCTCGCCGGTGGGCTCGAGCAGGGCCGCGACCACGGCGCGGGTCAGCGAGCGCCCGGTCAGCGCCAGGGCGCCGTCGACGGTGGCGAGGGCGATCACCCCGGCCAGGGAGAAGTGATCGGCCAGTAGCGCCAGGGCGCCGAAGGCCGCCGCCTCGCCGCAGTAGATGACCGGGAGCACGAATCGCGGCGGCGGCTGCTCGGCCTTGGCGACCATCACCGGCGCCAGCAGCGCCGGCAGGAAGCGGGTCCCGAGGAAGAGCCCGGCCGTCGCCAGAGCGCTGTCGGTGCGGTCGAAGACGAGGACCGAGAGGGCCACGATCCCCATCCAGTCGCCCAGCTCATTGATCGCGTACGTGGTCGCGAGGCGACGGAAGAGGGGTCTGCGGAGGGGCTCCGTCAGGCGTTGATTACGCATAGATGGGGGTTCGTCCTACTGCATTTATGCACAAGATTTGCTGCAGATGCACAACTTTTGGACAAGCTGTGCTACAAACTTCACCAGGCAATGCACGAGTTTCAGAAAGCACCTACGCAATCTGAGGGCTTCAATCCCAGAGGAAGGAATAGGCAATGGGCTTCCGTCACGGCTAGATCTTAAAAACAAGCGTTCTCTACAGCGCTTGTCTCAGTTTTCGAAGGGCGTCCCGCGCGGGACGCCCTTCGTGTTTTCGGGACGAAGCGTCCCGCGCCTGCATCGGCCTCTACCCGTCCAGCAATCGACCGGTAATCCGGCCAAAACCGGTTGTAAGTGGTTTAGGAGGGGGGTAGCTTCACTCAAGAGAAGTTGCATCGATGCAAGGCGCGTTGTCGTGGCGCAGGGAATGGGCCCTCGCCCAGGAATCTGTAATCCACGGTCGGGCGCCTGTGTCTTGGTGCCTGTCCCAAACCCAGCCCATGGCTGCCAAGCGCCCAACCCGCATCGCAATTGCCGGCATGTTCGCCGCGCTGGCCCTGGCTGCCGCAATCGGGATCTGGCGCGCTCCGGAGTGCAACTGGAATCCCGGCCTGCTAGCCGTTCTTCTCGTCTTCTCGATCTTCAGCGACCTGACCGCGGTTCGCGCCGAGTCGAAACTGCTGATCTCCGGCAGCTTCCTGGCCCTGGTCGTCGCCATGGTCTTCCTCGGCGGCACCCCGGCGGCGCTGATCGGCGTGGCGACGATCTTCGCCGGCTGGCTGCGCTGGCAGGACGAATGGCACTACCTGCTCAACAACGTTGTGACCTACGCGGTCTTCCCCCTGGTCGGGGGCATCGTCTTTCACCAGGTCGTGAACCTGACCGGCCTCACCGCCGACGACCCGACCTTCTACCTCTGGGTCTTCGCGCTCTTCCAGTTCGTGCTGGCGATCAACTTCGCGATGATCGCCAGCTACGGCTGCTACGTCGAACGCGTCTCCTTCGCCGAGAAGCTGAAGGTCCTGCCCCCGGTCCTGCCGTCGGAGTTCGCGAGCGCGATGCTGGCCGTCGCGGTCGCCTTCATCTACCACGTGATCGGGATCTCGGCGATCGCCCTCTTCGGCGTCGTCTTGGTCACTTTCCAGTACCTGCTCGGTCAGTTGCTGCTCTCCCAGCAGCGGGCTCGCGAGCTGGAGCTGCGCAGCAAGCAGCTGGCCAGCTTCCAGGTCGGGATGTTGAGCGCGATGCTGCGCACGCTCGATCTGCGAGACCAGATGACCGCCCGCCACAGCGCCGCCGTCGCCCGCTACTCGCGGGCGATCGCCCAGCGAGCCGGCTACTCGCGCCAGGAGGAGGAGCTGGTCCACATTGCCGCCCTCCTGCACGACATCGGCAAGTTCATCCTTCCCGACCGCATCCTCAAGGCCAACGTGCCGCTGACTGACGAGGACTGGATGCTGATCCGTCGCCACCCACAGCAGGGCGCGCGCGTGGTCTCATCCCTCGACGGCTACGGGCCGGTCGCCGAAATCATTCTCGCCCATCACGAGCGGATCGACGGCAAAGGCTACCCGCGCGGCCTCGAAGGCGAGGACATCCCCGAGCTGGCCCGGATCATCTCCGTCGCCGACACCTACGACGTGATGACCGCCCGTGACTCCTACCGTTCGCCGATCTCCGCCCACGAGGCGATGCAGGAGCTGCGCCGCGTCGCCGGCAAACAGCTGGACGCCCGCTTCGTCGAGGTTTTCATTGAGCTGCTCGAGGGCAAAGACGTCTCCTTCCAGCATGGTGAGGCGGCGGACTTCGAGAAGGAGCTGGCGCTCGAGTCGAGGATCGCCGAGACCGCCAGCCCCGACAACGGCAACGGCCGCTTCCAAGTTCCCGGCGTCCCCGTCGGCTGAGATACGGTTCGCGCCAATGCGCGCGGTCACATTTCAGGCTCCCGGTGAGGTTCGGGTCGAGGAGAAGCCCGACCCCGAGGTCGCAGCCGCCGACGAGGCGCTGGTCCGAGTCGAGGCAAGCGGCATCTGTGGCTCCGACCTCCACATCTACCACGGCCGGGTCCCGGTCGAGCCCGGCTTCACGATCGGCCACGAGTTCGTCGGCACGGTCCTGGCCGCTGGGCCTGGTGTCGAACGCGTCGCCGTCGGCGACCGCGTTCTCGGCTGCTTTCACACCGCCTGCGCTACCTGCGTGGCCTGCTTGCGAAGCGACTACCACCGCTGCGAGAACGGTCAGACCTTTGGCCACGGCTCGAAGCTGGGCGACTTGCAGGGCGCCCAGGCCGAGCAGCTGTTGGTTCCACGCGCGAATCTGACTCTGCGCCGGGTGCCGGAGGGGATGTCGACCGAGGTCGCCCTCTTCGCCGGCGACGTGATGGGGACGGGCTTTCACGCCGTCGCCCACGCCGGGATGCGCGCGGGCGACACGGTCGCGGTTCTCGGCCTCGGCCCGGTCGGCCTCTGCGCTGTGCAGGCGGCCCGGGCGGGCGGCGCCTCTCAGGTCTTTGCGGTTGACACCGTCGAGCAGCGGCTGCGGATGGCGGAGTCCTTCGGCGCGACGCCTCTTCACCTGACCGAGGACGAGCCCAAGCGGGCCGTGCGGGCGGCGACCGAAGGGCGTGGGGTCGACGTGGTCGTCGATGCGGTCGGCGATCCCGGCCCGTTGGCGATGGCGATCAGCCTCGCTCGCGATGCCGGCGCCGTCTCCGGCATCGGCGCCTACGCCGGGCGTGGCGACGTTCCGCTAGGGCTCGCCTGGCTCAAGGGCCTGACCCTGCGGCTC
>DATCBF010000273.1:0-10304 GCA_036512025.1 Solirubrobacterales bacterium | reverse complement strand
CGCCGCCTTCCGCCGCAAGTGTGAGTTGGTCGGCGTCTTCGTCAACCCGGAGCTGGACGAAGTCGACAAGGCGGTCGAGAACGCGGGGCTGACGATGGTGCAGCTGAACGGCAACGAGGGCCCTTCCTTCTGCGGCGAGGTCGCGCGGCGGACGGGGGTCAAGGTGATCAAGGCGATCCACGTCGCCAGCGCCGCCGACGTCCACGCCGCCGAGACCTTCCGCACCGATTACCACCTCTTCGACCGCCGCGGCAAAGGGCTCTGGGGCGGGACGGGGGAGAGCTTCGACTGGAACCTGCTGGCCGAGCACCGCTCGCTCGTGCCCTCGATCCTGGCCGGCGGCCTGCGACCCGACAACGTCGCCGCCGCGATCGCCGTCGCCCACCCCTTCGCGGTCGATGTCGCCAGCGGGGTTGAGGCCGAGCCCGGTCGCAAGGACCATCGTCTGCTCGAGGAGTTCTTCCTCGCCGCCGAGCCGACTGGCGCGACGGCATCGTGAGCGCGGTCGAGGAGCGATTCGGCCCCTACGGGGGGCGCTACGTGCCGGAGACGCTGATCGCCGCGCTCGACGAGCTGACCGCGGCTTGGGAGGAGGCGCGCGACGACGAGCCCTTTCGCGAGCGTCTGGCGCTGCTGCACCGCGACTTCATCGGCCGGCCGACGCCGCTGTACCGGGCCGATCGGCTCTCCGAGCGGGTCGGCAGCCCCGTCTACCTCAAGCGCGAGGACCTCGCCCACACCGGCGCCCACAAGATCAACAACGCGATCGGCCAGGCCCTGCTCGCCCAGCGCATGGGCAAGCCGAGGGTGATCGCCGAGACCGGCGCCGGCCAGCACGGTGTCGCCACCGCGACCGCCTGCGCCCTGCTCGACCTCGAGTGCGTCGTCTACATGGGCAGCGAGGACATCCGCCGCCAGAAGCCCAACGTCGAGCGGATGGGGTTGCTTGGAGCCGAGGTGGTGGCCGTGGAGGCCGGCGCCCGCACCCTGAAGGAGGCGGTCAGCGCCGCGATCCGCGACTGGGTCGCCAACGTCGAGACCACCCACTACGTGATCGGCTCCGCCGTCGGCCCGGCGCCGTTCCCGGCCCTGGTCCGCGATCTGCAGCGGGTGATCGGCGAAGAGGCCCGCGAGCAGGCGCTTGCCGCCGAGGGAGCGCTGCCGGGCCGGGTGATCGCCTGCGTCGGCGGCGGCTCCAACTCGATCGGCATCTTTACCCCCTTCATCGCCGACGAGGTCGATCTGATCGGGATCGAGGCCGCCGGCGAGGGAATGGACACCGCTCGACATGGCGCCTCGCTGATGGCGGGGAGGACCGGGGTTCTGCACGGCTCTCTCTCTTCGGTGATCGCCGACGAGGAGGGCCAGATCCTCGAGGCTCATTCGATCTCTGCCGGCCTCGACTATCCGGGAGTCGGCCCCGAGCACGCGTACCTGCGCGACAGCGGCCGCGCCAAGTACTTTGCGGTCACCGACTCCGAAGCGCTGGCGGCCTTCGCCGACCTCTGCCGGCTGGAGGGGATCATCCCGGCGCTGGAGTCCTCGCATGCGCTGGCATGGCTGCTGAAGAACCCGGCCCCGGCGGGTTTCGATGTCGTCTGCCTCTCCGGACGGGGGGATAAGGATCTGGCGGAGGTCATGGAGCAGACCGCTGGGAAGGGCGCCGGGGGGTGACTCGGCTGAGCCGCCGTGCGGGCGAGTCGAGTGGGGTCGAGCGGATTGCGGGCGCCTTTGGGAGTGCCCGAGCGGAGGGCCGCGCCGCCCTGATGCCGTACATGATGGCCGGCTATCCCGACCACGAGTCATCGCTTGCCGTGGCCGCTGCCTACGCCGACTCCGGCGCCGACCTGATCGAGCTCGGGGTGCCGTTCTCCGACCCGCTCGCCGACGGGCCGACTATTCACGCCGCAGCGACCGATGCGCTCGCGGGCGGCGCCACCTTGGCATCGGCCCTTGAAGTCTGCGAATCGGTATCGGGCCAAGTTCCGGTTGTCTTCATGGTCTACGCCAACATGGTCATCGCCCACGGTGGCGCCGCCGAGTTCGCCCGCCGCGCCGCCGCCGCCGGCGCCTGCGGGGCAATCATTCCCGACCTTCCCCTGGGTGAGGCGGAGGACATTCGCGAGGCGTTCTCCGCCGCCGGGCTGGCCCTGGTGCCACTGGTCGCGCCGACCACCCCGCCCGAGCGCCGGGCGGCGATCTGCGCTGTAGCTCGCGGCTTCGTTTACGTCGTCTCCACCGTCGGCACCACCGGCGAGCGGGCAGAGATCCCCGCCACCCTGGTCGACCTGGTCGCCGCGACCAAGGCCGATGCCGAGGTCCCGGTCGCGGTCGGCTTCGGGATCGGCACGCCGGAGCAGGCCGCCGAGGTCGGTCGGATCGCCGATGGGGTGATCATCGGCAGCCGCCTGGTCCGCGCCGCCGGCGAGGCCGGAAACCCCGCCAGCTCTGCCGAAGCCGTCGGATCGTTTCTCAAGCAGACGCGCGTCGCCCTCGCTGGATAGGATCAGCGCCGTATGGGACTGGTAGTCAGCTTCTTTTTGGCGCTCGGCGCGATGACTGTTTCCTACGCCCTCGGGCAGGGCGGCCCTGTCGCGGGCCTCGTCTTCCTCACGGTCCTCTTCATCGGCGCGGCAATCCGCGTCCTGCAGCCGAAGCCCTAGCGCTCTTAGGCGCGGGTCGCGACCATCTGCAGGTACTCGGGTTCGAGGACCAGGGCCCTGGCTCCGCCCAGGTTGTTCTTGTCAAGGTGGGCACGCAGCTCCGCCGCCAGCGCCTCTTCGTTCTCCGGTCCGGCTCGTTCGAAGGCCTGCCTGATCGGGCCGAAGTAGGCGCGGAAGAAGTCGAGGTAGTGGTCGGCTGAGCGGAACGCCTGGCGTGAGCCGCGGCGCTCGGTCCGCAGGTTGACGATCCCATCGCCGAACAGCTCCCGCACCCGCTCCTCGGTTCCCCATAGCACCGGGGGGACGAAGCCGGGCGGCGGTGGCGGTGTGTATTTGGCGACGATCATGAACATGCTGCTGATCGGGCCGTCGGGCACCCAGTTGGCCATTCCGATCCGCCCGCCTGGTTTGCAGACCCGCAGCATCTCCGAGGCAGCCCGCTGCTGCTCGGGGGCGAACATCGCGCCGAAGATCGAGGTGACGACGTCGAATGACGCGTCCTCAAAGGGAAGCTCGACGGCATCGCCCTCGACGAACTCGACATCGAGCCGCTCGGTCGCTGCCCGTTCACGACCACGTTCGAGCAGGGCGGGGACGAAATCGACGCCGACCGCGGTGCCCCAGGATCGCCTCGCTGCGGCAAGCGCGCCGTTGCCGCTGCCACAGGCGACGTCGAGGACCCGCTCGTCGGGAACGATCTCGAGCGATTCGACCAGTTCCTCGGCGACCATCATCACCAGCCCGGCGACCATCGAGAAGTCGCCCTCCGACCAGGTTTTCTGCTGGGCCTGCCTGATTACGTCGAACTCGCTCATAGCCGCTCCCTTCGAAGGTTGAGCGAACCTACCGCCTCGCCCCGCCCGCGTCAGGACTAATCTGAGTCGATGCGGATCGGAGTGCTCACAGGCGGAGGAGATTGCCCCGGGCTAAATGCTGTGATCCGGGCGATCGTCCGCAAAGGCGTGGCTCACTACGGGCACGAGTTCGTCGGCTACCGCGACGGCTGGCGCGGGCCGCTGGAGGACGACATCCAGGCGCTTGGGATCCCCGAGGTGCGCGGCATCCTGCCCCGTGGGGGCACCATCCTCGGCTCCTCGCGCACCAACCCCTTCGCCGCAGAGGGAGGGCCCGCCCGGATCGCCGAGAACCTCGCCGCGGCGGGAGTCGACGGGCTGATCGCGATCGGTGGTGAGGACACCCTCGGCGCCGCCTCCCGGCTCCACGACGAGGGCGAGGTCAACATCGTCGGGGTGCCGAAGACGATCGACAACGACCTCGGCGCCACCGACTACACCTTCGGTTTCGACACCGCGGTCAACATCGCGATGGAGGCGATCGACCGCCTCCACACGACCGCCGACAGCCACCACCGGGTGTTGATCGTCGAGGTGATGGGGCGCCATGCGGGCTGGATCGCCTTTCACGCCGGCCTTGCCGGCGGCGCCAACGTGATTCTCATCCCCGAGCAGCCCTTCGACATCGAGCGGGTCTGCGAGCTGGTCGGCCGCCGTTTCGAGAGCCACTTCGCCCCGATCATCGTCGTCGCTGAGGGCGCAGCGCCGAAGGGCGGCATGCCCGATGCCAGTGACGAAAAGGACGCCTTCGGCCACGCTCGGCTCGGTGGCATCGCCCACTGGCTGGAGGGCGAGATCGAGCGTCGCACCGGCAAGGAGACGCGGGCGACCGTGCTCGGCCACGTCCAGCGCGGCGGCACCCCGACCGGGTTCGACCGGGTCCTCGCGACCCGCTTCGGCCTGCACGCGATCGACGCCGCCGACGCTGGAAGCTGGGGGACGATGACGGCACTGCGCGGCACCGACATCGAGCTGGTCAAGCTGAGCGAGGCGACGGCCGAGCTGAAGACAGTACCCGAGTCGCTGTTTGCGGAGGCTGAGGTTTTCTTTGGGTAGGCGGAGGGAGGGCCGGGTGGCCCTCCCTCAGACGAGCAGCCTGCGGCTGCTCTTGAGTGTCTGGGGAAGGGCCACCCGGCCCTCCCGCACTCTGCGCACAGCCGGCTCGGCCTCGGCCGTCGCGCTGTTGCTAGCTGGGTGCGGGGCGGGGGAAGGCGTGGACAAGAACGCCACCCTCAACGTCTACGTGAGCGCGCCTCTGTGCGCGGGGGCGACGAAGCAGCTTGCGCAGGAAGGCCCCAAGGTCGACTTCGTGCGCCTCCGAATAATCTGCCTCAAGAGCACGCGCAACAGCAACGGGCTGAACCTGGCTGCAATAGGGGCCAACGCCCGTCGAGCAGTGGAGGACTCATCCTCAATCGCCTACATAGGCGACCCCACCCCAGCCGCCACGAAGTTCTCCCGCCCAATCCTAGAAACGGCCGGAATCCCCCAGCTAGCGAATCAGTCAGGCAGCGTCGCCATCACCAAGCTGCTCAGCGCCCTACGCGCCGCGGGCAACAGCAGCTCACTACGCGAAGCCGTCGCCGACGAACTCGCCGGGCGCTGAAGGAGGTCCGGCGGCTCCCTCAGCCGACGGATACTCAGAGCAGCCCGAAGGGCTGCTCGTCGGAAGAGGGAGCCGCCGGACCTCCCGCACCCTCACAGCAAGTCTGCAAGCGCCTCATCGAGTTCCGGGTGCCGAAATTTGTACCCAAGGTCAAGAGCCCGCCGCGGCATAACCCGCTGCCCACCCTTGAGCACCTGGGCGAACTCGCTGCCGAACATCAGGCTCAGGGCAAAGCCCGGCACGGGCACAAGCGCCGGCCGGTGCAGGGCGTGGCCGATCGCTTTGGAGAAATCGCGGTTGGTGGCCGGGTTGGGCGCGGTCGAGTTGACGATGCCGCTGATTTTCTCGTTATCGAGCGCCCAGAGAAGGATTCCGACCTCGTCGTCGATGTGGATCCACGACATGTACTGGTCGCCGCCCGCGATCGGGCCTCCGGCGCCGAGCTTGAAAGGGGGGAGAAGCTGACCGAGCAGCCCCCCGCTGTGATCGAGGACGTGGCCGGTGCGGACGATCACGAGGCGCACACCGGCGCTCTCGACCTCGCGCGCCGCCTTCTCCCACTCGCGCACGACCTCGGCGTCGAAGCCCCTGCCGGAGTCGCTCGACTCGTCGACGACTGTGATGCCGCGGTCGCCGTAGAAGCCGATCGCCGACTGGTTGACCAGCACCTCAGGTTTCTTCTCCAGGGACGCGATCGTCCCGATCAGGTTGTGGGTGCCGGTGCGGCGGCTCTCCATGATCCGCCGCTTGGACTCGTCGGTCCAGCGCTGGTTGATCTTCTCGCCGAGCAGGTTGATCACCCCATCGACACCGTCGAACGCCTGCGCGGGGGGTCGTTCCAGAGTCGGCTCCCATGCGTGCCAGGTGACGGCCCGGCTGCTCTCCCGCGCCCGCTTCGGGTCGCGGGTCAGGCCCACCACCGCATCGCCCCTGGCCAGTAGCGCGCCGCACACAGCCGACCCGATAAACCCACTGGCTCCGGTGACGAGGATCTTCACGACGGCGGTGCGACCTCCAGGGTGGAGAAGGTCCCGGTCTCCTCGCTGAGGCGGGCGATGCCGGCCCGGCGCGCCTCCTCGACCACCGCGGCGGCGACCTTGGGGGCCACTTCGCGGTTGAAGACGCTGGGGATGATGTAGTCCTCGGCCAGATCCTCCTCGGTCACGACTTCGGCGATCCCCTGGGCGGCCGCCAGCTTCATCTCCTCGGTGATACGGGGGGCGCCGGCGTCGAGGGCGCCACGGAAGATGCCGGGAAAGCAGAGCACGTTGTTGATCTGGTTCGGGTAGTCCGAGCGCCCCGTCGCCATGATCCGCACGTGGGGGGCGGCGTCCTCGGGCATCACCTCGGGGGTGGGGTTGGCCATCGCGAAGACGATCGCGTCGCGGTTCATCTTGCCGAGCGCGTCGGCCTCGATGATCCCGGGCCCGGAGAGGCCGATGAAGATGTCCATGCCCTCGATCACGTCGGCCGGCTGGCCGAGCAGCTTCTCCGGGTTGGAGTTCTCGGCGTACCAGCGCTTGATCCCGCTCATCTCGCCCTCTTCGTAGTCGGCGCGGGTGGTCGAGAGGGCGCCTTGGCGGTCGCAGCCGACGACGTGGGTGACTCCGGAGGCGAGCATCATCTTCGTCACCGCTACCCCGGCGGCGCCAAGCCCAACCACGAGCACCCGCAGGTCCTGGATCGGCTTATCGACGATTTTCAGCGCGTTGAACAGCGCCGCCATCGTCACCACCGCGGTTCCGTGCTGGTCGTCGTGGAAGACCGGGATATCGATCGAGTCCTTGAGCCGGTCCTCGATCTCGAAGCAGCGCGGGGCGGAGATGTCCTCGAGGTTGATGCCGCCGAAGGTCGGCGCCATCAGCTCCACCACCTTGATGATCTCCTCGGTGTCCTGGGTGTCGAGGCAGATCGGGAAGGCGTCGACGTCGGCGAACTCCTTGAACAGCATCGCCTTGCCCTCCATCACCGGCATCGCCGCCTCCGGGCCGATGTTGCCGAGGCCGAGCACGGCGCTGCCGTCGGAGACGACGGCGACCATGTTCTTCTTGATCGTGTACTCGAAGGCCTTGCTGCGGTCGTCATGGATGTCCTGGCAGACCCGGGCGACGCCCGGGGTGTAGGCCATCGAGAGGTCGTCGCGCGTCTTCAGCGGGTACTTGTTGTGGATCTCGATCTTGCCGCCGCGGTGCATCTGCATCGTGCGGTCGATGTAGTCGAGCACTTTGGCGCCGCGGGTCGAGCCGATCGCCCGCAGGATCTTCTCCCAGTGCTCCTGGTCCTGGGCGTCGATCGTGAACTCACGGACCCGCTTGCCCTCGCTGCCGGCGCCGGGGACGAGGTCGACGCCCTGCAGCTGGCCGCCCGCCTCGGCGATCGAGGCGGTCAGTTTGCCCAGGGGCTCCTGCCGCGCGTCGAGCTCGACCCGGATCGTGACGCTGTACTGGGCGCTGACGGCCATGGATGGCTATCGAATCAGATTCGCCTCGCGGGCCTGCCCCCGGCCCGGCGCAATGCACGTCCAGGCCCCTTTCGCCGACCTGTCGGTTGCGTAGGGTCAGCCTGGCAGTGGGAACCCGCATCGGCAATTCAAGCCGTTTCTTTGTGGCCTGGGCTGTTCTCCTGGCCGGCCTGGGGGTGGGCGCCTCCAGCGTGGAGGCACTCGTCAGGCACGCCGATGAACTTGGGGCGCCACGCGTCTTCACCGTCAACTCGAGCAACGGCTACTCGATCGTCGCTTTCGGCTCTCCAGCCCGAGACAAGAGGCCGGCGAGGGTCACGCTCTACGTCTCGCGACCGGACGAGCTGGCGATTTACTCGAAACCCGCCCGCGTCAGCCAGAGTGGGATGTGGGCCAACTTCGGCAAGCTCGGCCGGGTCGCGATGCGGTTTCACCCATCGGGGAAATTCGTCCTGGAGCAGCCTCCCTGCGAGCGCCGGAAAATCGTTTTCCGCTCCGGCTTTTATGCCGGCAGCATTGTCTTCCACGGCGAGCAGGGCTACACGGGCCTGACCGCGCGCCGGGCAAAAGCCGACCTGCATTTCTTCCTTGGCAGCCTCTGTCCGGGATCGCTGAAGTCGGTCGGCAAGGGGCCCGGAGCCGATCTCAGCGCGGTGCCGCGAGCCCAGAAGCCCGGTTTCGGCTTCGAGGCGATCAAGAACGGCCCCGCCGACCCCACCTACTACGGCGCGGTCGTCCGCGAAAAGCGAGGCTCGACTCTGATCTACAGGGCGGCCGGAGGGCACACCAAACCGAGCGCTTTCGACTACAACGGCTCGCTGAGTAAAGCGATCGTGAGTCTGCCCGAGCCGTTCTCCGGCACGGGGATCTTTCAGCGTGGTCTCGGCGGCGCCAACAGCTGGCAGGGCGACCTCTCTGTCGATCTGCCCGGCCGCTCCGGCCTCGCGCTCGCCGGCAAAGGCTTCAAAGCCAAGCTCGCTCCGGCCGAATATCACCCCGTGAAGCCATAGATCTCACGCTCCGCCGGAGCCGATTACATCGATAGGGTCGAGTAACCATGGAATCTCTGTGCATAGGCAGGCAGCGTTGGCTGGGGAGTCTGATCGCGTCTGCCGCCGTCCTTGCCTTGGGGGCATTGGCCCTGGTTGATTCAGCTGTCGCGAATGCGAGTCTTAGTAGGCCCGTGGGTAAGCCGTTGCTTGCGGCCGACGGGTTCAAGCTCAAAGCAAGCAACGGCTACACGATCGCCGGCGTGGCCCTCGAGAACCCGAAGGACGGCTCCGGCGTGCTCCTTCTTGGCGTCGGTCGAAAGGGAGCCTCGGTTTTATACGAGATCCCAGCCACGGTTACCGCAACCTCGATCGATGCCGATCTTGGGCGGCTCGGAGCGATTGACGTCCACTTTGTGCCTACTGGGGGCACGACGACGGAAAGGTCGACCTGCGGAGGTCGGCCCGTCAGCTTTGACTCCGGTGACTACATAGGGAGAATCGATTTCGAAGGCGAGCTCGGCTATACGCGGCTACATTTGACCCGGGCTCGCGGTGAAATCCAGGGCCTGCTGAGCCTTCTATGTGCAGCCGGTAGATCCGAAGGGATCGGCGGTCGTGCTCCCGGCGCTCGATTGACAGCGCGGCGCCGCGGATCTGAGGCGCCCTTCGAGTTCGCGGCCAGAAAGAACAGTCCGACCGGACGGGCCGATTTCGCAGTTTCGATCGATGAAAGAAGCGGCGAAATGGCGATCTCGCGGAGCGTTGAGACGGTCGCTCCTCCGAATGCTTTCGTCTATGACACCAGGGCGGGAACGGCAACGATCCGTCCTCCGGCTCCCTTCTCGGGCAGTGCCACCTACAGTCGCCACTCGGCGATTGGAGGTTGGGCCGGTGACCTCAGCGTCGACTTTCCAGGACGCTCCGATGTGAAGCTGGGCGGCCCGCAGACGCACGTGAGCTTGGTTCGCTCCGAGAAGTCACCTCTGTTCGGCGGTCAGGCGGGGGAAAATCGAAGCGCCCGGCGTGGCGCAGCCGCCGTGGCCGGCGATCAAGATTCCATCGCGCTGGCCAGACCCGGCGGCGCTTCGCGAATCATTGGCACCTTAGAGTGGCGCCGATGGCTGAAGACGCTCCTGAGCTCTTTCTGATCGACGGCAACTCGCTCGCCTACCGGGCGTTCTTCGCGCTGCCGGAGTCGATCGGGACCTCGGACGGGCGGCCCACCAACGCGATCTACGGGCTTGCCTCGATGCTGGTCAAGGTCATCACCGAGCATCGGCCCGCCGGGGTCGTGGTCGCCTGGGACGCTGGGATGTCGGGACGGGAGGTGGTCTATGACCTCTACAAGGCGCAGCGGCCCCCTCGCCCCGATCTGCTGCGTGAGCAGTGGCCCCATCTGATGCCGCTGGTCGAGGCCTTCGGCTACACCAACGTCAAGGTCGAGGGCTTCGAGGCCGACGACGTGATCGCCTCGCTGGTGCGGCAGGCGCGCGAGGCCGGGATCGCGGTGATGGTCGTCACCGGCGATCGCGACGCCTACCAGCTGGTCGGCGAGGGCGTGCGGGTGATGAGCACCTCGCGCGGGATCACCGAAACCAAGATCTACGACAGCGATGCTGTGCTCGAGCGCTACGGGGTGGCCCCGGAGCTGGTCACCGATCTGATGGGGCTGCGCGGCGACACCTCCGACAACATCCCCGGCGTTCCCGGGATCGGGGAGAAAACGGC
>DATCBF010000272.1:0-2652 GCA_036512025.1 Solirubrobacterales bacterium | reverse complement strand
CGAACCTCAAGAGAGGGAACGACCCGCTCCAGGACCCAGAAGACATCGTCTCGGCCCAGTCCCGAGGCCTCACCCGCGACCTGGAGCTCCGCGGCGGCGGCGATGATGTCAGCGAGCATGCTGTTGGCAATGAGCTTGAGCCGTGCGGCACTGCCCAGTGAGCCAACGTGACGGACGGTTCCCAGCGCGCTCAGCACCGGGCTGGCCACGGCGATGTCCTCATCGAAGCCACTGACCAGGATCGCGGCCTCGCCGGCGCGGACGGCTGGCGGGGCACCGATGATGGGCGCATCGACGAGGGTGCCGCCGGCGGCCGCGACCTGCGCCGCAAGGCTCGACACGAGGTCCGGACCGGCGGTGCTCATCTCAACGAAGGGCTTGCCTTTGCCGGCGTTCAACGCACCGCCAGGCCCGATGTAGGCAGTCAGCACAGCGGCAGGACCGGTGAGGCTGCTGACGACGATGTCGGCAGCGCGCGCGGCGCCCGCAGGCGTGTCTGCAACGGTGCCAAGGCCGAGTGCCTCGGCTCGCGATCGCGTCCTGTTCCACAGGACGACCTGGAAGCCGGCGGCGGACAGCCGGGTCGCGATGGCGGAGCCCATCTTCCCGGTGCCCAGGATGGCGACCCTAGGCTGCTTCGACGCCGCGCTGCGAGTTTGAAGGTGGACATGGCCCAGGGCCCCATTGGGACCGTCCTGGGCGGGGCGGTTGTCGGTCATCGAACTAGCTCCTCGGCATCGCTTCGGGTGCGGGACCGCCGACGGCAACCTCGCCGCGGAGCATCAGCTCGATCGCGGCAAGGTCCTCCGGCGAGAGGTGGAGATCGGCGCCCGGGCTGGTCTGAAGGATCTGCTCGGGGCTGCGGGCTCCGACGATCGCGACGTCGACGGCCGGGTTGGCCAGCGTCCAGGCAATCGCCAGCTGGGCGACCGTCGCCTGCCGGCGGGCCGCGAACTGGCTGAGATCGCGAACGACCGCAAGGTTCCGCCGGAATGTGTCGCCCACGAAGAGGTCGCTCCCGGAGCGCCAGTCGTCGGCCGGGAAGGTCGACGCCTCGGTCATCCGGCCGCTGAGCAGCCCATGGGCCAGCGGTCCATAGACGAGGACGCCGATCCCGTGCTCCCGGGCGAACGGGAGGACCGTCTTCTCGATATCGCGCCGGAACAGGTGATACGGCGGCTGGAGCGTATCGATCGGACGAACCGACTGGAACGTCGTCATCTGCCGGGCGTCGAAGTTCGACACGCCCACGAAGCGGACGAGACCCTCCCGAACAAACTGGTCAAGCGTCTCGGCCGTGGTCTCGATGGGCACGGCCGGGTCCGGCCAGTGGACCTGGTAGATGTCGACGTATTCGGTGCCAAGGGCGCGCAGGCTGGCCTCGAGGTCGCGGCGCAGAGCGGCGGGACTGCTGTCCCGGACGGTCACGCCGGCGTCGTTGCGGAGACCGCCCTTCGTGGCGATGACGAGCGTCTCGCGAGCGGACCGGATCTCCGGTCGGAGCGCCTCGCCCAGGAGCTCCTCGGCAGCGCCGAAGCCGTAGGCGTGCGCCGTGTCGAACAGGGTGACCCCGAGATCGAGGGCCTGGCGGGTTGTGGCGATCGCCGCGTCGCGGTCGACGTGGCCCCAGTCGCCGCCGGCCGACCAGTTCCCGAAGGCGATCCGTGACACCCGCGGGCCACGTTCGCCGAGCTGTGTGTACTGCATGATCCGGTCTCCTTTGCCAAGCTGAGCCAACGCTCTGATCTGGTTGTCTCGATCTGAAGATACTCCAACAGAAGACACCATGTCAAGAGTCTTGACATCGAGATATACTGGGCCCATGGATGAGATCGATCGGATCGTCGAACAGTGGAATCGGGAGCGGCCGGACCTCGACGCCTCACCGACCCTGACGCTGCAGCGGGTCACCCGACTGTCACTGCTCCAGGGCTTGAGCTTTGCCCCGGTCTTCGCCGCCTACGGGATCTCGTTCGGCGAGTACCTTGTCCTCGCCGCCCTGCGCCGAGCCGGCCCGCCCTACCGGATGAACCCGACGCGTCTGTTCAACTCGGTGATCCTGTCGTCGGGCGCGATGACGAACCGTCTCGACCGGCTCGAGGAGATGGGCCTCGTCGAGCGCCTGGCCGACCCTGCGGACCGCCGCGGTCGCCTCGTGGCGCTGACCGATCGCGGCCGCGAGCTCGTCGACGCAGCCGTTGTCAGCCACCTCGAGAACGAGCAGAGACTCCTGGCGGCCCTCGATGCCGGGGAGCGCGAACAGCTCGCCGGGCTGCTGCGCAAGCTGCTGGCGTCGCCGGCGTTCCGGGAGCTCGACCCTGCCGCGGACTCGCGGGATCCGGAGCCTACGGGCTAAGCGCGATCGAAAGGGCACGCCGCTGTTGGAGGCAGCCGCCTAAGCGCGCGATCGAAGGGCGCCGCTGTTGGAGGCACCCGCCGAGGGGCCTCATTGCGACGATGAATTGGTGGAGATGGGGGAGAGTCGAACTCCCCGTCCAGAACCCTTCGCCAGGGACCACTACGAGCGTGTCCGATGATTTGTCGTCAACCGACCAGGCGCCCATCGGCAGGCTCCCGGCCGGTCCAGTCACGTGTCCCTAGATCGGGCTTTGAACGACGCTACGCGGCGATTGCACCGTTCGCATCCTCGCT
>DATCBF010000271.1:0-3286 GCA_036512025.1 Solirubrobacterales bacterium | reverse complement strand
AAGGCGCCGCCGCCACCGCCGGCAAAGCCTCCGCCCCCACCGCCGAGTCCGCCACCGCCCGCGCGGCCGCCGAGTTTGGAGAGGAGGTTGGTCGCGCTCGAGCCGGTGGTGCTCGTGGCGGGCAGGATGACCGTTTCTCCCGCTTTCAGACCGCTGAGGATGATCGTCGAGGTGTTCCCGGCCAGGCCCGTGACTACACGCTGGCGCACCTCTTTGCCGTTGCGCTTGACGGTCACCGAGCCGGCGGAGATTGCACTGGTCGGGACGTTCACGCCTTCGGCCTGCTTGACGACGACTTCGGCGGTCGCGCTCATGCCGACCTTCAAGCCCGCTTCGAGCTGGTCGAGCTGGAAGGTGACGTCGTAGCTCACCGCGCCGCCGCTGCTGCTCGTGGAGAGCAGCGCGACTTCGCTGACGTGGGCCGCCAGTTTGGCGCCGTTGAGGGCTTCGACGGTGACCGTCGCGGGCTGACCGGCCTTCACGCTGCCGATTTCCGATTCGCTCAACGGCACCACGAGCTGCATCGAGCTGAGGTCGCTGAGGATCGCGAACGAGGAGCCGGACGAGCTCGAGGAGCTGGAGGATTTGGACGAGCTGCTCGATGAGCCGGCGCCGCCCGCCGCGGAGACGCCGCCCGCCGCGGCCGTACCCGTCCCCGATCCGCCCGAGGAGGAGCTGCCCGACGAGGCTTTGGTCGTCCCGCCGCCGGACACGGTTTCCCCGACCTGACCCGAGAGCGAGACGATTGTGCCGTCCTCGGGTGCGTAGAGCTTGGTGTTCTGGACGGCCTCTTCGTCGCTCTGCACTGTCAATCTGTCGCTCTTGACGGCCGCCCGCGCGGAGGCCAGGTTCGCTTCGCGCGTGGCCGGACTGATGTTGGAGCTCGAAGAGGACGAGCTGGATTTGGTTTCTTTGGTTTCGCGTTCGCTTCCGCTCGTCGTATGTTCGCCCGTGGTCGTTGTCGTCGTGGGCGCGGCGGTCGTTGTCTTTTTGCTTGGCGACTTGCTTGTAGGTGTCCTCGCCGGCGTGGAAGTCGGCGTGGTGGCCGCTGTGGTGGTGGCCGGCGCGGTCGAGGTGGGCAAGGTGCCGGGCGTCGTCGGCTGAGCGCTAGGGGTGGTGTGAGTCGGGGCGGCGTCGGCGGCGGTGGCGGTCCCCGGGTTGCTCGCGTCGGGCGCCGACCCCACCGCGGCGGCGCTGGCGCTCGCGCCGCCCGCGCCCGAGTTCCCGGTGCCGCCCGTGCCCCCGGCCGAGGTTTCGCCGTCGGTTTCTTCCTCTTTGGCGAGCGTGGCTTCGGCGGACTGCAACGCGGCCTTCGACTGTTCCAGCGTCACTTCGGCGCTTTCGGGATTGAGCGTCGCCAGCAGCTGGCCCGGTGTGACGTGCTGCCCCTGAGTTACATAGATGTTCGTGACCGTTCCGCTTGTCTTGAAGCCGAGATCGAGCTGACTGGCGGCCTGCAGGTTGCCGCTGCCGGAGACCGTGGACTGGACAACTCCCTGCGCGGCGGTGGCCGTGCGGGTTACGGTGCTCTGGCTGCCCGATGCCGGTCCCACGACGAGGAAGGCGGCAACAATCGCGCCCACGCAGGCCAGGCCCAATAGGTAGTTGAGCCAGGGTCTTCTGGTGCGTTCGGTCATGGTCTGCTGTGGCCTCTCGGGCGGTGCTCTTGGGGGCGGTGGCGGCGGGACCTTTCTGCAAGGTCGATGTCACGTCCAGGGAAGCGTCACGCCCGGGAAGCGGTGTCGATGTGGGAAGGATCGTCGAGGCTTGTAGGAATAGTGTGTGGAACCCGTAAGAGCAGGCGAAGAAACCCTGCAAGGGAGGCTAAAATTGCCTAAAGCCCACTCCCGCGGATCTTTAGGAGTTATCCAAAAGCTCCGACATCCCTCCCCGGCGTGTGATCAACTGCGGGCGGGAAGCCTCGGAAAGGCATCCATCTCCTTGGCGTACCCTCACCACCGTCTGCGATGATCCGTCGGAATGGCCAAGTACGGTGGGATCGACCTCGGCGGCACGAAGATCCAGGCGGTGATCGTCGACGAGGATCACAAGGTACTTGGCCAGGCGCGCCGGCCGACACCCACCGAGGGTGGGCCGGAGGACGTGGCAAAGGAGATGGCGCAGGCTTTGCGTGACGCCGCCAAGGCCGCCAAGCTCGAGCCGGCGGCGCTGAAGGGGATCGGCGTCGGATCGCCGGGCGTGATTGAAGGCGGCAACGTGAGCACCGCCCGCAACCTGCCCGGCTGGGAAGGCACATTCGGTCTTGCCAAGGCGCTCAAAAGCGCGCTCGGGGTGGGCGGCATCTCGGTCAAGATCGGCAACGACGTTCAGGTCGCGACCGGCGCCGAGCTCAAGCTGGGCGCCGGGCGGCCCTACGAGTCGCTGATAGGTGTCTTCTGGGGCACGGGCGTCGGCGCCGGGCTGATCCTCGACGGCAAACCCTGGCTCGGTCAGGGGGGAGCCGGGGAGATCGGGCACATGGTGGTGAAGATGAATGGCGCGCGCTGCACCTGCGGGCGGCGTGGCTGTGTGGAGGCCTACGCCGGGCGCGCGGCGATGGAGATCCAGGTGCGCAAGCTCCACGAGAAGGGCAGGCACACCGACCTGTTCAAGCTGATGAAGGAGCACGACCGCACGCGCCTGACGAGCGGCATCTGGGAGCGAGCGCTCGCGCACGAGGACATGCTCGCGACAGAACTGATCGAGCGGGCGATCCAGGCGCTTGGCGCCGGCATCGCCTCTGCAGTCAACCTGTTCGACGTCCCGGCCGTGATCATCGGCGGCGGGCTCGGCGTGCGCCTCGGCGATCCCTACGCGAAGCGGATCACCGAAGCGATGCAGCCGCACCTGTTCGCCGACGACCGGCCCCCGGATGTCAAGGTGGCGGCGCTCGGCGATCTCGGCGGGGCGATCGGGGCGTCTTTGCTCGTCGAGCTCGACGAGGCCGGCGTTCCAGGTACGGCCGTGGCATAGATTTGCCGGTATGGCTGAGGCATAGATCTTGGGCGGCGAGACCATGCAATCCGCAGAGTGGCGTAACGTTAGAGATGCTTTGCCGGAGACGACGCTGCACCTATCGACGGTCTTGCGCAGTCCGCTGCTTGATCGAGCGGGAGAGCGTCTTGGCCGTGTCGAGGATCTGATCGTGCGGCTGGCCGACGGCGGCTACCCGCCGGTCACCGGCTTGAAGGCGAGGATCGGGGGGCGTGACCTGTTCGTGCCGACCGACAGGATCGCGACGCTCGAGCCCGGAGCGGTGCGGCTGTCGGGGGAGAAGCTCAGCCTC
>DATCBF010000270.1:0-16002 GCA_036512025.1 Solirubrobacterales bacterium | reverse complement strand
CGAGCTCAGCGGCATGCTCGCGCACCCATTCCTCGCTGAAGCCGACCTCGTCGGCTACTTCAGCAGTAGTCCACAAGCGAGCCATCGCTACGTCGCTTCCCTCGCCGGCACTTCCGCCGCCAGCTGGTCTTGCAGCTTCTCCATCATGCCCCTTGCACGAATGAGTGGAGCTTTGCGCCCCCAGCCGTCATCTCGCGCTTCATCCCGATCAACCGGGCGGCCAGGCGAGCTTGACTGGACTCATCCGCCGGACGGAGAACAAAACGATCTGCGCCCTGCGCAGCGTGAGCACCGAGCCCGAGTCACGGCGCACGATCTGCAGTAGCCCGGTTGCCTCCTCGCCGAAGACTCCGCAGCACTACTACCCTCGGCCCTCAGATCGTCGATTGCGCGGCATACCGGTTCGGCGCAGGTGCTCAGCCCTGCCATAAATCAGTAAACGCCGGCGACCCCACCGCGTTCACAAGAATCGCACCGGCGCTCATTGCTCGATTGGGCGGAGTAGGACAGAGGATTCAATGCCCAACTGAGCAGCAAGGCGCTCGACCTTCTTCAAGGAGAGATTTCGCTCTCCCCTCTCCACGCTGCCCATATAGGTCCGATGTAGACCGAGCATGTCAGCGAAGTCTTCCTGGTTGATACCGCGGGCTTCCCGATACGCCCGCAGGTTCTCGCCGACGGTTCTCTGTAGGTCGCCCTCCATGGCAACTGAACCTTCGTCGCTGACTACTTATAGGTCTACAGCCTCCCAAGTAGCATCCGCAACGTATTTACTGCACTAAACGGATTTCAAAAAACTCAAGAGCGCCTCTAAGATGGCGCAACTATCCCGTACTGCTCGCAAAAAATCACGCATTAACGAACCGCTGAAACAAGTGCAAACAAGATGAGCCCTAGAAAACAGCGCCTGCCGGCGCATCTCGCGACACAGCTACCAGCCAAGACCCGAGACGCACTGCAGCACCCATTCCGTCGTCAGATACTTCGTGCCCTCCATCGGGATGTTCACAAACTAAGCGCTTCCGAACTCGCGAGATCAGGGTTTGTGCCGTGTTCCGCCTCCGCCATCAGCCATCACATGCACGCCCTGCACGCCGCTCAACTTATCCAAAGAGCAGGATCGGAACCCGTAAGGAATTCCGTGAAGCACTACTTCTCTTCTTTAGTTGGCGATAAGAGTCTCGTGCTTGGAGTTCTGCAAGACACCGAACAGTCCGACAACCATTTTCTCGCACACGCCAGCGTGAGATAACGCAACCCCACCTCCGTCCGCACAGAACCTCAGCCATGCCAAAGCGTACCAAAAAACCAGGAGACCAAAACAGCGACCTCGCTGCCCGCCTTTTTTTTGCGCTTACCCATCCAGTCCGACTACGAATTGTCGAGGCGCTTATTAGGGGTCCCGCAAGCGCGAGCATGATCTCTTCGGAGTACGGCTTGCCACTGAGCACGGTCTCCTATCACCTCAGTCAGGTGCTCTACGAGGAATGTGACCTCGTCACCATCGTTCGGCGAAACCAGCGGCGTGGCGCGTTGGAAAAGGTCTTCGCCCTCAAGCGCGAGTCCTATGTCGGAGTCATCTCATGGACCGCGATCCCCGAGCCGCTACTGTCTGGAATGCGAGGCATCGCACTCAATAGCTTTCTGAAAACGGCCATCGCAGCCCTCGAAACGGAATCAGACAACTCAAGTCCTCCCGGCCTGTATGCCTTTCATCCCATCGCTGTTGATGCTGAGGGTCATGGTGAAATCAGCGAAGCGCTCGAGGGCCTGGTAGAGAAGGTCAAAGCTGTCCAAGACAGGTGCGCCAGCCATCACCCCGGCGAGCTGATTCAGCTTATCGTCGGTACTGCGGCGTTTGAGGCTCCCCCCTTATCACTGGAAAAGAGTGCGTGAACCATCCTGCTCGTGTTCGCGATGCTTGCCTCGGGGAGCCGGCGTGTCCACCTGGCGCCCACACCCGAGGACAAGGGTCTGGTGCGGAAGGTACGGCCGCATCAGCGGGGCGCCCGTCACGGACGCAGGGGGACGGGCGCCCCGGAAGGCCTCTCATCACCCAATGGGAGTGCGACGTGCTGTACCAACAGGCTCTATCCCAGATAGCTCAGATCACTGAGGTTCATGGTGTCACTGTGGATGATGGCTTCTCGAAGGTCGAGGAGCTCGGCAGGGCGTTTGACCAGGATCGGCAGCTACTGGAAGCGCTGCTGGCGGACGCAGCGGACCGCGAAGCCGAGCTGAGTAATCCTCCCCCTGAACTTCGACGATCTCTTGAACGCATGCGGGACAGCGCTGTGCAGGACATTCGTAGCGCTGCCAGTCCGACTCGCGATCGAGCGGGGCTGACTGTCACCATCTGTAATCGTCTATTGGCACAGCCGAAGTGACGCTGACAACCGATATCACCCCTGAGGAGCGTGATGCTCTTTATGGGCAGGCCCTCAACCATCTCAGCGGAATTGGGGATCTCTGGGACGCCATAGAAGCCGAGGACTTCGAGACGGCTGAGCGCCTTGGTCGCGAATTTGCTGACGAGCTGCGGCTCATGGAAGACCTTGGCTGGGGTGACGCCTCCGCGGCCACGACCTTTGCGTTAACGATGTCCCCCGAGGAGCTGCACCGCGTGTTCACGCGCTTTCGCTCCGATGCCGAAGGCCTGAAGAGAGATGAAGAACGCGACGATGCAGAAGCTGAGGACGAAGCATGGGAATTCCGCAACCGCGCAAAGCGAGTGACAGAGGTATGTGAACGGGTGTTGAACATCGTAGGCAGAGAACCTCCACAAGAGCTGGCTGGACGAGAGAATCGGGGAGCCAGCTAGTGGCTGCCAGCATGGAAGAGAAGCGAGCCTGCGCCGATACCTCCCTCATAGGCATCCGCTTGATACAGAATCCGCGGATCTTCCTTAAAGCTGTCCTCGCGTAGACGCATTAGCGCAAGCCATCGGCCGCATTCGTCGGTCAACTCACGCAGGATTCCAGCCCTGCCAGTCAGTTGACCATGGAGTCACGGTGTTCTGTGCCGCAAATGCCAACGCCTTACGAACAGAGGTAGACCGCCTTCGTGTGAAAGTCCTCGTTCATCCCGCGCTCAAGGTCACCGTTTGACTCCCCGAAGACGGCCAGACATCGAAACCCTGCCGCGTCAATTGCCGCCAATATCTCCTCTTCGGTGAAATGGCGCTGCGTATGGATATTCGCCACCCCTGTCTCTCCCTCAGCGTCAAAGTGCGCTTCATGGATAGACCCAGCCGAGACCTCGGACACTGATGTCAGGCCATGCCAGACAAATCGTCTGTTATTGAACTCGACAACGCACTCGTTGCTGAAGAAGTTCCGATAAGTGGTCAAGGTGTTCACATCGAAGACCACGATTCCGTCGGGCGCCAGGTTCCGGCGCATGCCCAACAGCGCCGCCTCAAGCTCCTCCGTGCAGAGCAGATAGTTGATGGCGTCATTGACTGCCCAAATCAGGTTGAACTGACCCAGCACAGGTAGATCGCGCATGTCAGCCGTCAGAAGCGTCACTGCGTCGCCAACCTTGGCGCGCGCAAGGTCGAGCATCTCCGGCGAAATGTCGCAGGCGGTTACCCGCCAGCCACGGTCGAGCATGGGGATGAAGCTCAGGCCCGTCCCGCAGCCGACATCCAGCAGTCGATCGCCTTCCAGACCCGCCTCTTCGGCTTTCGCCAAGAGCCGCCCGGTCCACTGCGCATACATATAGCCGTGATTGAAGTCATCATAAGCTGACGCATAGGCGTCGTACGTCTTCCTGGCCGACCCTTTGACTTCCGGGGAGGCCGTCATCTCACAGCAACCACCTGCAGATGCGAGCAGACCGAGCACTCGGGCTCCGGCACAACGGGAATCCGCTCGACCTCCATCGTCCGCAGGTCGTAGATGCACGCGGTTCGCAAGCTTGCCGGCTCCGCAATCCCCGTCAGGAAATGCATGATGTCCATCCCGACCTGAGCGCCGATCAACCCCGACGATGGGCCCAGGGTCGCAGCCGGAGAAGGCTGGGCCTTCAGCTGCTCGGTTGTCACCTCGAACAACGGGTAGTCCCGCCGCCATGCAATCTTCTGGCACTCGTGACAGCCCGTAGCCCCGGGCACGTAGAGCGGACCGACTCGGACTTTGGGCGGGAACTGCGCCATACCGATATGGGGGATACCAGCCTCAAAACAGGCTGCGTTGCACCAGCCTTCAATCACATGCGCTGGCCAGTCGGCCGCGTCGACTACTAGGTCGGCGCCGGCGATGAAGTCGGCCAGCTGCGCCTCGCTCTCCATACGCCGCGCAGTGCTCGTCACTGTAATTGCCGAGTTGAAGGCCCGCAGGCGTTCGGCCATCGCCTCCACCTTGAGTCGGCCGACGTCCGCCTCCGTGTACTGAATCTGGCGGTTGAGGTTGCTCACCTCCACCCGGTCGCCGTCGATAAGCCAAAGTTCACCGATCCCGCAACAGGCCAACTCCCAGGCCACCCGCCCACCGAGCCCCCCAACCCCGAGGATCGCGACGCGGGCATTGCGAAGCCGCTCCTGGCACGCCGACGGAGTCACGCCCCCGGCGTGACAGAGGTCGGCAAAGTAGCGAAACTGGCGATCGAACCGCTCTAGATCCGCAGGTGGGATCAACTCGTCGTCGTCAGTATCCTCGATCAAATCCAACTCCCGCATCCGGGCGATCGTGTCGCAGACCTCTTCCACTCCAAAGCGGTCCTCGAGCTCGACCAGAGAGTGATTGCCGTCGAGTGCGCCTAGCAAGGTCCTTTCCCCGCTGTCCGGCACTGCAATCCGGATGTCCGTAGCGCCTGAGCGCACCAGAATCAGGTCACCGTCAGGAGTCTCAATGGGCTCGATAGTTCTCTTTAATCGGGGCTTCATTGTCTCTCGGAATCGTTAGGCCCTTCGGAGCATTCGGGAATTGTCAGGGGACCTGGCGACTCCTCAGGCTCTGCACCTAAGGAGCCGCCCTCCCCAGTCGTCTCAGCCGCCCTTTGAAGTGCTGGCTTCGGGCATCGTCGCCTTCGTAGCGTCGAGCTGCATCCTGTTCACCTCCCTCCCGCAATGGAAAAAGTTTGAACAAGAATGCTTGATTGATTGCCTAAATGGCCAATGAAAAGGAGCCCGACAGCCCATTTTGGGCGAAAACAAATTAGTCTTCGCGCGCGCTCAGCTTCTATTGACAAGTGGAGGAAAATCCAGTGGTGCCGGAGATGAAGACCAACGAAGCGGCTGCCTTCGTGATCAGCGCCAAAATGGCCAAGGCGCTTGCGGATCCGTCACGCGCCCGCATCATGATGGAGCTAAGCGTTCGACCTATGAGCCCCTCGCAGTTCGTCGAGAAGGTCGGCGGCGAGCTGACGCGCGTCTCTAGCTGCTTCCGCCAGCTTGCTGAATGGGATTTCATCGAGGTCATCGAAAAGCGAAGTGGCGGTCAGCGGCGCGGAGCCATTGAGCATGTCTATCGAAGCATCCAGCGTGCGCACTTCGATACGAGCACCTGGGAAGGCTTGTCGCCGGGCCACAAAGATGCGTTCTCCAGCTCCATCTTGGAGTCCTACATCGCTCGAATACGCGAAGCGATCGAGGCGCGAACATTTGACCAAGAGCTTGATCGCCACCTCTCTTGGGACGGGATCCCACTAGACCGGACCGCATGGACAGAACTCAATGCTCGGCTCGACGAAATCCTTGATTGGCTCCCCGCGCTGGCGCTCGAGGCGGCCGAACGAATGGCGAAAACCGGCGAGGAGCCGATTCCAACAACAGTCGGCATGGCCGCCTTCCGATCGCCTGTCTCGGCCAGGGTGGCGGCACAGCCACCCAGACAACCGCAGAACTTCACCGCTGACCCCGAAGCAGTTCCCTTTGCAATCAGCGCCAAAATGGCAAAGGTCGTCGCTAATAAATGGCGTTCCCGCATCTTGATGGAGTTGAGAATCCGGCCGCTGGGTCCAACTCAGTTCATCAAAAGGGTTGGCGGTGGGGAATCGTACATCCACCTCTGCTTTCGCCAGCTTGCCAAATGGGGTTATATCGAGGTCATCGAAATTCGCACCGGGGGGTCGCGGCGAGGCGGCAAGGAAAAAATCTATCGACTCAAGCAGCGCGCATATTTCGACACTCAAACATGGGAAAGGTTGCCACGCTTTCTCCGAGACGAATTCTCTGCATCCATCCTCCAGTCTTACTTCGCACGGGTCACCGAAGCGATCAACGCGGGAACGTTCGATGCCGAGCCCGATCGCCATCTATCCTGGGACGGGATAGCGTTGGACCGCGTAGCGTGGACGGAACTCATTCGCCGGCTCGATGAAGTTCTAGACTGGCTCCCCGTGCTGGAAGGCGATGCCGCCCGGCGGATGGCAAGGACGGGCGAGAGGCCCATTCCGACGACTGTTGGACTTGCCGCATTCCGAGTGCCCAAGACATCAGAGATCCCGGCTAAACCAGACTCCAGGACAGAAAAACGCCCCAGCCTCCGCCACATGGAATAAGGGGAGATCCCTTTTTCTCAAGACAGGCATGTCAAGTGATCTGAGCTCCTGAAGCTCACACTACCGGGGGCAGATAACAAGGAATTGGAGTCACATCTCCCCGCTCAGTCGACGGGGTAGTAGTCCCGGCCTTTCTTTTTGACCTTACCCGTTTTCTCCAGACTCCCGAGAATTCGATACACGTAGGCGCGATTGATTTTCAGAGCGGCAGCAACATCTGACACATTGCTTCCGGGTTTTTTCGCAATCAGCCTGAGCGCCTGATTGGCGCGGGTGACCTTGCGACGACCCTTACCTCTACCAGGGGCTCGCGCTGGCAGAGCGGCTGACTTTGACGGACGCCCACGCCGCCCTGGCGTCGGTGCTTTCTGTTTGCCACTAAGGCTGTCTAGAACACCTACGAGGCGTTGACGCTCATCGTCAAGCTCTACAAGTCGCCTGGCGATTAAGGCTTTTATCTGCTCGACTGCGTTTTTGGTCCCGGCCATCGCGCCCTTTCTGTCGCACTTGGTCTAGCTCAGACGGCTCGGCAGTCTACCCAGAAATTCACGGTCGATCGCTGGGCTAGCGTAGACGACACTTGGTTTAGGGCAAAAAAAGGGACAAGTGGATTTGGCTATGGACCAGGAGGAAAGGCGGGTGTCTTTTTCTACCCGCCCTTCCTCCTCGGCCCCACTCCCAATCGATGACTCCAGCCGCTTCCAAACACTGCGTTGCGGTCAAAAGGGGTGGGTACCGCGCCGCGCTTCTCAATCAGAGAATCAGGCTGACGCCGCCGGAGCGGACATCTCTGACGAGGGCGACCTTACGCGGCCTCCCCGAAGAGCTCCAACTGCTCGATTTCGGACAAGTCGATTGGCCTTCGCTCCCGATCCACTGATGAAGACACGAGCTTCAGTACCGGCACAACTGGTGCATACGGCCCTTCCGCTTTCAGCCACAGCTCCTCCAGCGTCGACTCCTCGACGCAATCGCCCTCTGAAAGCGCGGCACCCGCAGCCTGCATTTCCTTGGTCACCTTGCGCCAGTCGATCGGCTCCTCCGGGATGTCGATCAACTGGCCGTCCAAAGCAAGATCAGCGGCTGCGCCCTTCTCGCTGAGCAGATTCTTTTTGCTCTCCCCCATCGAGCCCTTTGGGTAGACGAAGTAGATCGTGACCGGTTTTTCGCTGGTCAACCGATGCACGCGCTTGATGAACTGATCGAGCGCCTCGTGGGACTCGGGAAAGCCCAGAACGATCGCGACTGAAGCGACGTCGAGGTTGTGACCCAGCCGCATCGCCTTGACACCGGCACAGAGGACCTGAGCATCGCCCTCGGCAAAGGCGGCGACCTCCGCAGCTCGCTTGCGCGGGTTTTTGGTGACGAACTTGCCGTCTTTCCCCCGTTCGGCGATGTGGACGGCGCGCACACCCCTCTCGACCAGGCGCTCGGCGATAAAGGGACCGGTCTCGACCAGGATCGATCCGACCAAGACCTTCTCTCCGTTGCGGACATGCTTGAGGACGAGCTCAAGCGTTTTCAGCATCGCCGGCGTCCAGTGAGAAGCGCTGTCCACTTGCTCTTCCTCAAGGATCCACCCGAGGTCCGGGTCCGCTGGAGGCAGGGTCGAGGCGTACTCGAGCTTCGCCCGCAGGCCAAGGACGGCCGAGAAGCGCTCGACCAGATTGGCCTTGACGAGTGGGTGCTCGGGATGCCTCTGCTCAAAGAACCCGGGGAAGCGCTTGAGCCAGCCTTTGTGCATCGCCAGCTGTGCCCTTCCCATCGGCACCTCGACCGGCACTTCCCGACGTGGGACCATTGGGCCCATGTGCTCCTGGCGCCGTCGCACCACGCCGGCGGAGAGCAGGCGCCAAAGGATCGACACGTTGGTCACCTCCGGCAGGACTTTCACCCGCTTGCGCTGGTCGCCCTCGCCATCCTCCTCGCGCCCCATCAGGTACTCAAGGACGCAGAAGTCCTGCTGAAACTGGGTCGGCCCTCCCTCGTAGTCGTAGGGAAAGCGGGTAGTCGCGTTGCCCAGGGTCCACCAAAGACCCCAGAATGCGTCGTTGACGTAGTTGGAGATCGGGGTACCGCTGCCGCCGTATCGACAGAGCCCCCGCAGCGCCCGCACCGATTTGGAGCGCAGCGATTCCATCCCCCGGATCTCCGACAGCTCATCGATACAGACCACACCTCGGCGAAATGCCGTCGAAAGATGCGAGGCCGCACATCTCACCTCAAGAGATCGGTGAACGTAACCGCAGCGATCGCAGACTTCCCCGCTCCATCCGTGGCACTCCAACGCCAAGCAGGATGGACAAGCCTCTTTGCTGTCCAACATGACGGTCTCGGCCTCAGAAGAGACACTCGAGTCCTCGTCGACCTCGCGGTCGAGCGCCGCGACCGGCAACACTTTGCGCCGCCGCCCGGTGAGGCTCAGCATCTCAAACCAGGTGATGTAGAAGCCCTCGCCGCCACGATGCATCGCGCGGCGCACTTCTCGCGCCTTGGCGATCGAGTCGATCAGCTCGAACTCCAGGCCAAAGAACCGCTTGACCTGACGCTGCCACTGGGGGATCAGGTCCTGCGGGGTGCCAAACAGAACCTGGTGGGCCGTCCCCCAGTACTCGATGCTGGCCAGGGCCAGAGCAGTCAGGCCGAGGGTCTTGCCGCCGCCCTGCTCCCACCCGAGCAGGCCCGATCCCTTCACGATCAGGCGAACAAGATCCTCGCGCTGCCAGACCTCGCTCTCGCCGTCCTCTCGTTCGAGATCTTTCCACTCGATCCCCTTCTCCGCCCAGCCGAAGCGCTCGGGGAAGGTGTCGAGAATTGCTCGCGCCCGGGCGCACTCTTTGGGAAAGCGATCGCCTACATGGCCTGGATCGGGGATCTCAAAATGCTCGAGGAGGTACTCGATCGACTCCTTGCCCTCGTCGAACCCCTCGCTGGCAATCGTGATCTGCAGGAGCTTTCGCTGCCTGCGGAACTTGCGGATCTCAAGCTCCCCTTTGCGGTTCTCATAGGGCCGCTCGACCTCCTTGTCGTGAATCTGGGAGCGGGTAGCGATCGGGTAGCTCTCCCCCGCCTTGAACCCACGCTCGGGGTCCGAGCGGATACAGCGAATTCGGTCAAGGTCCTCCAGAAAACCGAGCCGCTGCTGAGGCCGAACCTCATACAGCGGACAGAGGTCGCGCTCGAGCTCGGCAACGGTGCGCTCGGCCGCCTCCACGAGGGCAGGGTCAAGCGTGAGGATCCCATCCTTGGCACAGCGCTCGATCAGACGCCAGTCACGGAAGTTGAGGGCGAGATAGGTGAGCGCCTTGCCGTTGAAGCCTTCGATGGCCCTGAGGGTCTGGTAGCCCTCCCCCTCTCGCAGCGCGACTTTGGCGAACGCGGAGAGATGCACCCCGATCCGCTTGCCGCGCAGCCGCACGTCATAGGACGGACGCGCAGAGCGCTCTGCCCTGAGTCGCTCCTGGTGCTCTTCGTCGATGGCCTCGAAGGCCTCCTGCACGCGCGCCGCAAGCAGGAACACCGGTCCCGGCGTCGGCAGGGAGCTCTTGGCAGCGTTGATATCGACCGCGAGGTCGATAAGGCCCTGGCGGTCGGCCTCAAGACGGACCGGCTCGAAATCTTCGCCAGCTCCGGTGCCGGCAAAGAAGGCGATCACCGAGGACGTCCCGACGCCGTCGAAGAGGTCGGGAACCTCAACCGTGCACCAGACCCGGCGCGCGCCCTCGTCGGGTTCGACCTCGCGGCGATAGCGATCGGCCCCGGTGACGAGCACCCCCAGGCCCTCCGACGCCAAGAGCCCGAGCGCCATCTTGAAGCCCAGCAGCGTCGAGGAGGTCGGCCTTCCGCCATTGAGAGAACCGACCTGCCACTTGAGCCCCCAGGGGGGATTGGCGAGGACTCGAGGGAACCGCAACCCCGAGGCCCGAAGCAACGGGTAGAGGCGCTGAAGATCTCCGACCAACGGGGAGTAGCTGCCCGCGGCGGCGTTCACCTGATCGGGGTCGATCTCGATCCCGAAGCGTGAACCCGATGGCATTCGCGCCAACAAAGAGCCGTCGCCGGCGGCGATGTCGAGCACAGGGCCGTCGGTGACGTCGCGCAGTACCCGGCCGCACAGATCGGCGAGCTCGGGGGGGCTGAAGAACTGCTGAAGGCCTGCGGCCTGCCCGTGAACGCTGGTGCCGAGGACCGTCGGCGATGACGCCACGGCCTCCTCTGAAATCGTGCCTGCAGTGAGGCGCTGGCCCTTCTGAGCCATAGGACTCCTCTCCAACAGCCGACCGCCAGGGCCGGCTGCTCTCTGAGTGGACGGCGGTGCCGGGTGGCGGCCCGCCCTGTCTGTGGGGGCTTGGCTCAGGCGCGTTCCAGCTCGCCCGCAGAGAAACCGCCCGCTGCCACTGGCAGGGTCAGCTGCTCGCGAGTGCGCTGGTATCCGGCCTGCTTAAGCAAAAGCGCCGCGCCTAGTTCGATCGGGTCGCTGGTATCGAGGTAGGCGGCGATGCTTTCCAGTTGTGCCTTTACTGCCTCGGGCGAGCCGTAGACGCATCCGGTTCGGCGCACCTGTCTGTATGCCTCGGCGATCCCGCCTCTCACGACAGGACGTCCAAGAGGCGGCTGACCAACAGCTCCATCGCCGGGGGCGTGACCGCGTTGCCGTACTGCTGCATTCGTTCGCGCTTGTTGCCGAGCACCCGATACTCGGCTCCGTCTGCGTGGTGGCGCATCGCCATCGCCGATGCGATCTCATGGAGGGCGAACATCCGAAAGCGACAGCCGTCGATGTCATCGTCGGTGACCGCCAGTCCAGGTGGGCCCTCGACCGTCAGGGTTGGGATAACGTCGCGCCCGGCAATGCGAGACCGACCGTTTCGGGTAAACGGGACCACCAAGGCGAGGCGATCGCGCGTGCTCACCGTTGGGGTTGGGTTCTCGCGAGCCGGCGTTGCCCGGCCGGTCCGGTAATAGGGGATGACCAGGGACTGATGGCCGCCTCCGGTGAGAGTGCGGATCGGCTCGCCGACGGGGGTCGACATCTCGCCCCCTCCACTGTTGTTTCGCATCACCATCGCGGCGTTCGGGTCTGTAGCGGCGCCGTTCTTTCCTGCCGAACCGACGAGAGCCAGACCGCCTTCTGTTCGCAGCGTCTGGGCAGGCTCTCGCCCGGCCGGGCGTGGCACGTTGTTTTCGGTGTTGGCCATGACGAGCGCCTTGGATTCGGTTGCCGTCTGGGTGCTAAGCGGCTCTCGGTCAGTATCCGTTGGACTCCCCGACCAAGTCCCACCGGCCGTCACGACCAAGGCAGGCCGCGTCGACGTCGTCTGTGTCGGTCCCGGCACCGCCCCTGCATCACGCGCCGGCGCCTCGCCCATCGGGGGGACGATCATCGCCCGGTCGAGCGTTCCGTGAACGGTGTCGAGAGGCCGGCGGGATGCGTCTCGCGCCCGGTTGCCCGGAGTCCGCTCGAAGGTGTTGCCCGCGGTGGGCACGACCATGGCCGCCTCGTGGCGGGCGGTCAGGGTGATCAGCGGCAGGGTCAGGGGGCGGGGGTTTCCGGTTCCCCCGGTCCGCAGGCCAAACGGTTCGTTGCTGACCTTTTCCAGCCCGCGGCGAATGCGAGCACGAGTCGATGCCTTGAGAGGCTTCTCGCGCTCTCCGATCAGTCCGATCGGCAAGCTCCAATCGATCGCCTCGGCCGCGGGATGAGCGCCAGGGAACACGGTTCCCGAGCAGGCGGGGCAGGTGAACACGTACTGGCGCCCGTAGCAGCCCCAGGGGCGGCCGCCGCTCTTTTTGAGGCTGCGGGCCTTAAACGACTGCTGCCCGGCGACGAGTGCCTCGCATTCTGGGCACCAACTGAGCGGCTCGATCCTCAGGTCCGGGGAGCGCATCGTGCGCAGCCAAAAGACGACATACATCCGATCGCGCGACTGCGGCACGCCCCGGCCCTCGATACCAGCTCCGGCGAACATCGAATTGAGCCAGACGATCTGGTGCTCGTAGCCGAGCGCGCGCATTGCGGTGAGCCAGGCGTCAAAGAGCGAGCCGTCGCCCTGTTTGTAGCCGGGCGCCTCCGGGCCCCACCAGAAGGCATCGGGGACGTTCTCGACGACGATCCCCTTATATGGGTGTCCGCGCAGCAGCTTCTGCTCGGCGAACCGGCAGACATCCCACATCGTCGCCCGCGAGCGTTCCTGCTCGGCATCGCCGGCGGGGCCGTCCTCAAACAGCGAGGATGCCTGCGGCTTTCTCCGCAGCGCCCCTTTTGCCAAGGAGTGGTTCGTGCACTCCGGGCTGGCAAGCAGGATGTCTGAGTCTGGGTAGCGACGGATCTGGGCCGTGGTGAGAGCCGAGATGTCGTTGCAGTCATGCTCGGCGTTCTGAAAGTTCGAGGCGTGGGTCTCGATCGCGCGATCCCAGTGATTGAGGGCGAGGCGCAGGCTGCCGCCCGCCATCTCGGCGCCAAGGCTCGAGCCACCCGCGCCACAGAACAAATCGGTAACAGTGGCGCTCATCGCAAGCCTCCACCGGACATAGCCGACCAGCACTTGGACGACTGCCTGACTTTCCTGTTCCTTCGCTCCGACCTCCAGCGCCGGGATACACGCGACCTCCCTGCCATCACGGCAGGGGCATCGCTGACCTCTCGGTCCATGCATAGCTCCTTTCTGGGCGGATCGCCCGGCTTGCCGGGCCGCACGGGGTGGCGCCCGCGCTAGATCACGCCGATGGATTCACGATCTGGGGGCCGGCGCTGAGGCGGGTGCCTCAGCTCACGCACCGACCGATGGGCTTGAGTGCCCTGTGAGCGTCGGGGCCAGCGGGATCTCCTGGGAGCTGCCCGCCTCGCTTCTGCCCCGTTCGGTCAACATCGCCCCTACGGGCAATGGCAATGCTCAGGCGGACAACAACTCCGCAGCCGTCTCGACGTAGTGGGGCTGATTAACGCCGCCGTGCCCCACCCGTCCGTCGCTAGTGAAATAAAGGGCGCCGAAGCGATCGTCGCCTTCCATCACGCCGAAGATGCAGCCCTCCCAGTCCACGGCAAGAGTGAGGACCGCTTCGGCCGCGACGATCTGCTCCAGTTCGCCCAGCGCGCGTTCCACGGCGGCGGGAATTACCTCAAGCGGGGAGACCTCCTGCGCTCCTTCTTCACCGAAGGCGGCGATCAATCCCTCGGCGACGGGCCGCGAGACCTTCATGCCCTGCTCTCCTTTCCCCCGGTCTGCGCCACCTCGATGACGCGGGCGCGACCGATCCCCCAGCCACTTGTATGGAAGCGGCCGTCGCGCTTGTCGCTGAACTCCAGCTCCTCGGCGAGCACGCCGACGAACTCGCCTGCCTGCTCGCCGGTGATGTCGCGATCAAAGACGATCGCCACCGCCAGCTCGACTCCGTCGCCGCCCGATGCAACGTCTAGCGCCGCAGCCAACTCCTCGAGCGCTTCCCTGCCGCGGCCACGCTGGCCGCCATCGAGCAAGCCCAGGCCCCGATCGGCGGCATAGACGACCCGGTCCCATGTTTCGCGAGACAGATCGATACGCAGTCGTTTGCTCTGATCGACTTTCGGCATATCTCCTCCTCCAGTAGGTGTGTTGGCGCGTCAGACCTCGCCACGGCGCTCAAAAAAGCGTCGGCTCCCGGACGTGGATGGCCGCGGGTGCTCCGCTCTCGTCGAGAGGAACCCAGTCGGCGGTCCAACCCGGCTTGTAGGTGTAGGTGCCTGCTGCCTTGCCCTTGCCCTCGACTGGGAGCATCACCTTGACCCGCATCCAGCGGGCGGTCGAGACGATCGGCTTGAGACAGGCGGGATGGGGGTACTCGCAGACATCGCCACGCATCTGCCCTGCGAAGGTCCCGTCCTGGCGCGAACAGGCCCCGACGTAGTTGATCGTTTCGCAGGTCGGGCAGCGATAACCGTGGCAAGGGCCGACGGGATTTCCCTCCCCGTCGACGTAGATGCTCCAGCGGCGCTCCGGCTCAGGGCAGGTTTTTCCGTCATAGCCCTCCCAGGTGGCGTGCGTGCCGCCGTAGCCCCAGCTCGGCGAGACGGTCTCGTCCGGGTGCTCGGTCCAGCGGTGTCCGTCTTGACAGGTGTGAAGCAGCGCCGACTCGGACTCAGGCGCAGGCTCGACTGCGAGGTAGTCCTTTTCTCTGACGGTCACCGAGCGGCCTCCGACGTCTCGGCCGCGTAGCCGGCGGCGTCAGCCAGGGTCAGGTAGGCCGCGTGCTTTTTGAAACTCGCCCCGCAGTTCCCGCACCGCCACATGAGCCCCGCCGCCGACCCGCCCACCTCGGGGCTACAGCAATCCGGACAGCGAAGCTCGACCGAATCGGCGATCGCACCCCACTCGATCGCCTCTTCGCGTCCCTCCCCCCAAGCCCTCAGGCGCCCGAGAACCTCTTCAGCGGAGACTTCCTCGCCGCTGCGCCTGAACACGGTCTGGGCAGCGAGCGCGGCGCTCGCCGCCGAATATCCGGCCTTGCAAGACGCTCGCTCCCCTCTCATCAGGTCGCGGCCCATCAGCTCGGCCGCCCGGAGCACCTCGCCCCCCGAGAGCGCCATATATCTGCACAGGAGCCCGGTTTCGGCGCTCACGACTGCCTCGGCGGGATCTGATCGAGCAGCGTCCCGGGCTGAGCGCCGGTATCTGCTGCGCTGGTCTCTTCGCCCTCCGCCACCGTCGCCGCATCTTCCCCGCCGGGCAGATCGGCCGTAGGACTCTCCTCGCCGCTACTCGGCTCGGGCTCGCTCGCCTGCGGCGCTCCTTCGCCCCCGACCGGAGCACCTTCGTCTGCCGGGGCGCCATCGCCATCGTCGACAGGCTCGGACTCAGCGGCCCCCGAGACGCGGCCGACCCTCTTGCGACGCTCGTCGATCCACTGAAAGAGCGCCTTCTGGCGCAGTGCGACATTGTCGGTCTTCAGCCCCTTCCTGCACGCCCGTTCCAGCTCGACAACCGTTATGGCGCCTTCGTCGGCGGCCCGCAGCGCCGCCGTCAGCCGTTCGGTCTCTTCCTCGCTGAGCCGGCCCGCGAGCTGGTTAAACGCGCACTTGGCGAGGTCGGCCCGAAGCCGGGAGTGATCGCTTCGCTCGAGGATCTCCACCAAGGACCGCTCGATCGCGGGCTTGGCCGCGGGAGCGCTCGGCTGCCGGGAGGGCGGATCGACAGTAGCCGGCGGCCTCGCCGATGACGAAGACACCGCCGCGCTTTCGGCCGGCGGGCGCTCGGCCCCCGCCTTACTCGACGGCGCTTCCTCGACCCCTCCGAACCCCGCCATCTCCTCGGCGGTGTAGAGGCCACCGGCCTCGTCGGGGAAGGCCGCCCGTATCGCCAGCGAGGCTGCCGTCTTGGCCAGCATGTGAGCCGGCTTTTCCTTCCACATCGCGACGAGATTTCCGTCGAACTGCGTCTGTTTGAATTCGCGCCAGTGGACCGGCACGTACTGGGGCTCGGGGAACCCTTTGCGACGGATCCCGACCCGAGCTGCGGCGGGTGGATC
>DATCBF010000269.1:0-13711 GCA_036512025.1 Solirubrobacterales bacterium | reverse complement strand
AACGACCTTGTTCAGTTTCGCCGTGTAGTGGACGAAGGGCTGGAAGCGGCGCAGCGCGTTCGAGAGCTGAACGCCGCGGCCGCCGATCCCCTGGGCGCCACCGGCGACCAGCAGCTGGATGTACTGGCGAGTGTCGTTGTCGAGGCTGCCGAGGAAGGCGTCGAGGTTGGTGTTCGGTTCGGTCTGCACGAGGCTGAATTCGTGGCCGTCTTCGATGTGCTTCTTGCCGCTGCCGGGGTCGACCTCGACGATCATGTCGTTGAGGCCCGTTTTCGGCCGCAGCAGGAAGTTGGCGTTGGGATGGATCAGCTTCATGTATTCGGGCACGATGTCCATGCCCACCACGGCGTGGCCGTCTTCGAGATCGACCGAGGTGACCTTGCCGATCTGGATGCCGGCGATATCGACTGCCTGGCCCTGGCCCGGGGTGACCGCCTGGGCGGTGGTGAACTCTCCGCTGATGTGGGCAAATTCTTCGCCGACGAAGGGAAGCCATGACGGCAGCGAGGCTTTCTGCTGGATGAAGATCCCGAGCATCATCGCGATGCCGGCGATCGCCAGCACGACGATCGCGATCGTGTCTTTGCCGCGACCGCGGGCCTGGCGCCTCAGCGAGGTGGTGAAGTGCCGCATGCGGCCGACTTTGGGGGTCTGCTCGCTCATGGTCCTGCCGCCGCCTGTGGGTCAGGGGGTCCAGGCTGGCTGAGTGGGCCGTTTACATCCGGCGGTGAATTCTTGTAGCAACGCACGTCAGGCTTCTTAGGCGGCTGACCGCCCAGCTGGGGCTGAACCCCGGCTGGCGTTGCAATCGTGTGGGCCCAGTAGTAACGGTCGGTGTACTGGATCCCGTTCGGATTGGGGGTGCCGACGAGCTGGGGGCCGCCACCTGCCTGAGCTCGGAGGTAGGGACCGTTGCCGTCGAAATTCTGGCTTTCGCCGGCGAAGTTGACGAGGTTGTAATAGAACTCGCGGTAGTTGGGGCCGCCGGTGCTGAACTGGTCGTTGATCGTCTCGTTACCGGTCGGGACCAGGACCTTGGTCGTGCAGACGCTGAGCTGGTTGGTCTGGGGAAGGGCGCTGACCTTGCCCGCCTGAGTGGCGCCCGCAAGACCTGGAGTCGATTCACGGAGCAGCCTCGCGGAGCCGCCTCCCTCTTTGGCGGAGAGCAGCGGCCGAACCTGCTTGAGCCATGGGCGTCCGGCGGAGATCAGACCCGGCAGTTCGGCGATCGCCGGCGTCAGAACAATCGCGTAAGTGCGCAACGGCGGCAGGGTGCGGTTGAGGCTGACCAGCGATTTGCGACCGACGCTCAGGGCGGGCGCCAGGCGATGGACGGTGGTGGCGAGGTTCGTCGACTGGGCCGCGAGGGCGCCGGTGAAGACGTTGAAGTTGGTGATCAGGCCCTGCAGGGCCGTCTCGTTCGCGGCGAGGGCGCCAAAGGTGCGACCGGCGCCGGCGACGAGCCGTGAGAGATCGTGCTGCTGTGTGCCAAGGAGCGCATTGGTGACCTGGGCGCTGTAGCGGCCGGCGGGACCGCCGTAACGGAGGGCGCCGTTGAGCCCTTCGGCTCCGGTCTTGCCCTGAACCTCGGGTAGCTGTGTCGCGTCTTCGGCGGCGGTCGGCTTGTGGGTGTAGGCGACCCCCAGGCCCTCGAGGAAGCGGCTGAGATCGGCGCGGACAGGCGACTGCAGGGCAGTCAGAACTTCGTCGAGCTGAGCTGCGGTAGAGGTGTGGCTGACCGGAATCGTGTCGCCGCTTCCCATCTCAGGCGCGCTCGGGCTGCCCGGGTCGAGGTCGATGAAGAAGTTGCCCTCGAGGAAGATCCGCGGGCGGATCTCGGCAAAGGCATCGCTGTGGATCGGGCGGCCGTCTTCTTCGACGGTGAAGGTGACGTCGGTGTCGTTGCCGTCGCGGCTGGTCGAGATCACCCGGCCGACTTCGACGCCGGCGATCCGGACCGGCGAGTTGAGGGCGATGTTGGCCGAGTTGGAGAAGGTCGCCTTCAGCTCGTAGCCGTAGCTGGTGAAGGGCACATGCCCGGTGAAGGCCAGGTAGGGGCCGACGGTGAAGATGACGATGAAGATGACCGCGATCAGGGCGTTGCTCGGTCGCCACTTGAAGCGGCGTTTGGTCGCGCCCTGCCTGGTGTCGCGCTCGGGCAACCGGCTCATTCTTCGCCACCCTTGCTTTTGAGCTGGCCGGCTGTCGTCGTTCCCTGATTGCCCGGCGCGTTGCCAATTACAGTCCGCCCGACTTCGTAGTGCTCGTTGCCAGCCTCGCACTCTTCGGGCTGGCCAGGAGAAGCCGTGTTGGGGTATGGATTGTAGTGGAGGTGGTTTGGAGGTGTGGGACCATTGGCCGGCGCCGATGCGGGAGAGCCCTCATTGTTCGGGCCTTCGGGTGGGGTCGGAGAGATGAAGCTGAGCCATGTGCCGACTCCATTGCCTTCTCCCGAAGCGCTCGCGACATTCCTAAGAAGCAACGTGAGGTAATTGCAAGTCGTCTGGGCCGGTACAACAAACTTGAGCGTCGGTTCAAGGATGTTGTTGGTGTCGATCAGCAGGTTGAGGCCGTTGAAGACGCCTGGCGAAGCCTGGAAGTCAAGCAGCGCGTCGGCAGTCGGGACGAGCTGTGCATTGAAGACCGGCGAGGCGTTCAAAACCGGGACGCCTGCGTGGAGGGCGGCGGCGATCGTCGGCGATGTTCTGGCAAGAGCGGCAGCGCCGGGTTTGAACGCCGTGAAGAAGCGCTGGGATTCGCGCAGGAACGGGCGCAGAACCGGCAGGTCGGCGTTGGCGGTGTCCAGGGTCGAGGGGCCCTTGACGATCGTTTCCTGGATGAAGGGCCGGGAGACGTGGGCGAAGGCGCCGAAGGTGCGGTCGAGGACGACGAAAAGGCTCGCGTTCTCGTTAGCAACCGGGGCGACGGTGGCGTTGAGGTTCTCCAGTGCCCGCCAGAAGCCGGCGAAGTTGGTGCTGGGGGCGACGATGTCGCTCAGGACCGGCTCGGCGTGTTCGACCAGCTGCCGGGCGGCGCCGATGGCGCCGTTGATCTGAGGGCCGCGGCCGGCGAGCGCGTTGCCGAAGCCGGCCTCGGTGCGACGGATGGCGAGGCGGGTTTTTTCGTCGAACATGCTGAAGAACTGATCGATGTCGACTGGTTCGGGACGGGCGGCGGAGGTGGGGATTGTTTCGCCGGCGGCAAAACCCTTGGACGAGTTGCCGGGGATGATCTGCAGGTACTTGAGCCCGAGAGCCGACTTCGGGCGGATGATCATCGTCGAGTCGACCGGCAACGGTTCGGCGTCCTTGTCGAGGCTGAGGCTGAGCTTGGCGGCGAATTTCCCGTTGCCGAGCTGAACCGGGACGACGGACTTGACGATCCCGACCCGGACGCCGCCGATCCGCACCTCGTTGCCTTTGACCAGGGCGTCGGCGTTGGGCACCTCGGCCGAGAGGTTGTAGGTGGAGACGAAGGGCAAGCCGTTGTTGGCGTTATAGGCGAGGAAGACAGCGACGATCACAACCAGCACGGTGACCGCGCCGACCAGGATCGGGCTGCTCGCGACTCCCTGAATTCCTCTGCGATTTCTCATGGGCCGAGGAGGTAGTTGAGGAGGGCGCGCTGCGGGGCTGACGCCGGGCCCTTGGCGCCCAGCTGCCGGCTGTTGCCGAGAGATGGAGGAGGGCCGGTAGGGGCGGGGGCGGCAGGTGACAGCGCGTTACTGCTCCCGGAGCCGCCGGATGGCGCCACCGCACCGCCGCTCGCACCCTGCAGCTCCTCCTGGATGCGCCTGTAGAGCGCGGCGGCGCTGAACGATGCAGATTCATTTTTGGCGTTCTTGCCGGTGAACTGCGCGACACAGCCACTCTGTCGGGCGGTTTCGTAGTTGAGGCAGTTGGACAGATTGACCGCGCTGCGGGTGAAGTGTCCGTATTTGTCGAAACCGTTGGAAGTGCCGGTGATGTTGTAGATCAGTTCGACCAGATCATCAAAGCCGCCGGTCTTCTTGGTGTTGACGAGCAGCTTGGCGAGGTTGGTCGTCGGTGAGACGCCGGCGAGGGCGAGGTCGCGGGCCTTGCGCACCACCGGGTCGGTCGCGCGCAACTTCGGCCCTGCCACTTCGCCGGTCGCTCCGAGTGACTTCAGGGCCACCGTCGAGGCTTCCGTAAAGGGAGTCAGCGTCCGTGTCGCATCGGTCAGCGACGGGGCCGCCCTACCGAAGTCGGAGAAGACCGGGGTGGCGGCGTCGGAGAAGCCCTGCAGGCTGCGCAACGTGAGCCGGAACTCGCGCAGGAACGTGGGGAACTTGCGCAGCGATGCTTCCAGCGCGGGGCCCTCTTCGGAGCTGGCCTGGGCGGCGGCGCCGGAGTTGACGAGGAAGCCGGCGACGTGGGCCCGTTCGCGTGAGAGCGGGCCCAAGATCGTCTCGGAGTCGCTCGCCAGCTGGGCGAGCTGGTCACGCTGGGCGTTGAAGATGCCGAGTAAGCGGTCGACATCGCGCAGGACCGGGTTGGCCCGCTTGACGACGACTTCGAGGTCCTTGCCGCGGCCGGCGAGGCCGCCGCCGAGTTCGTTGAGGATGAGGCGAAAGCGCTGGGCGTAGGGCAGGGTCTGGATGTCGTTGATCAGGTCGGGATCGACGCTGGTGCTGTTGTTCTCTAGCGGCAACAGGTACTGCCCGGCGCCGGGCTTGCCGGAGGGGATTTTCTTCAGCGGTGGCGGTAGCGGCGAGCCGGGCGCCCTTGGCAGGGTCGGCTGGCAGTCGACGAACTTCTCGCCGATCAGCGACTGCGGGCGAATCAGGCAGCTGGCGTCGCTGCGGAAGTCCTGAAAGCCGGGGTTGGCGATTTCCATGACGATGATCGCTTTGCCGGGAACCGCCTTTGGCTTGCCGCCTTCGTAGCTGTCGATTTCCCCGGGCTCGGAGACGGTGACCGATGCGATTTCACCGACGTTGGCCCCGGCGACGCGGACCTGCTCCCCTTTGACCATGAAGCCGCCGTTGTCGAAGGCGGCGCGGACCGTGTAGCCGCTGCTGCTGCCGCCACCCGAGACGAGCAGGACAATCGCCACCACGATGGCGGCGAAAACAGCTGCGGCTATGACTTTCCCCCTCATGGTCCCGGGGGCGCATCGGCCGGGTTGCATTCGGACGGGTTCACGCCCGACCCACCCCAGGGCGGGTCGATGAAGGGATTGGAGCCGTCTGGGGCGGGCTGCGTCGCCCCGCCGGGACAGTGACGGAATGTGTGAGGCACGTTGAAGGGTTCGAACTGCTGGCTGGAGGGAGTCGGTTCGAGGGTCCCACTAGAGGGATTGCGGCTGAAGAGGTTGAGGTCCGCGGGCTCGAGGCGAGCGTAGTGACCGTTTGCGTCGTAGTAACCCGTAACCTGGCCCAGCTTGGCGATGCCGTTGACTAGGTCGGGCGTGTAAGCCCGGGCGAAGTTGAGGTTCGGCTGAAAGGCGGCGATCGCGTCCTCGGCGTGTGGGAAGGCCTTGGCCGCGCGCTTGTGGACGTCGGGAATCGCCGCCAGCAGTTCGTTGGCGTCGTTGGCCTGCCCCTGCCGGTTCACCGTCAACCGCAGGTTCCTGAAGACCGGCACCGCTTTGGAGACCACCGGGCGCAGTTCGCTGAGGAAGGGAGCGAGTTCCTTCGTCGCCGGCTTCGCCGTGTCGACCAGCGGTTCGAGGTCGTCGAGAGCGGCGCGCAGGTTGACGAAGGTCGTGTTGCTCTGGCGGAAGAAGGGGGGCAGCAGCCGCAGCGAGCGATCGAGGGCGGCGCTCTGGGTGGCGATCGCGCCGAAGGCGGTGTTCGCGTTGGAGACCGCGCTGGAGAGTTCGTCGCCACGCTGGGCGACCACGGTGCTGAGCTTGCTCGAGCTGACGACAAAGCGCTGGAACAGATTCTGGTCGGCGTTCAGCTGCTGCGCGAAGGCGCTGGTGCGGTTTAGCGCCGGGCCGAAGTACTTGTAGGTCTGATTCGCGTCCTTGGCGCGGCCGGCATAGATCGCCGCGTTGCCCTGGATGAACCGGCTGAGGCCGTGCTGCACGGCCGGCGGGAAGGTGTTGAAGAGCTGGTCGATGTCGATCGGGGTCGTCGTCGAGGCGAGGCCGAGGGTCGCGCCTTCGTCCAGCGCCGGTTCGCTGTTGGGACCGGGACTGACCGAGATGTAGTGGTTGGCGACGCCGGAGAGCGATGTCGCGCGGATCACCGCGGTCGTCCCCTCGTGCAGCTGCTGGCTGACATTGACCTTGACGCTGGCAAGGTTGTTATCGGTGAGTTCGATGCTTTCGACCGAGCCGACCGGGGAGCCGCCGATCAGGACCTGGTTGTCGGGGACCAGCTGGCTCGCGTTCTGGAAGAGGAGGGTGTACTTGTAGCCACTGCTGCCGCCGAAGAAGACGAAGCCGAGTGCGATAACCACCGCGGCGAGAGCGACGATGACCCCGATCCGCGCTGGGGAGAGCCCCCGGCTGGGCGCCGAACTTTTCTCCTCGCCTAAGGGTTTAGCAGCCACGGGTCGTCGCTTAATCGTTCCCCGGCCTCCGACCCGGTGGAACGGGCGGAAGAATCGTATCCGAGCGCGCCGTCGTCACGCCTGCGCCAGGCAGGGACTTAACTCGAATTCAACGCGCTGCCGAGGCGTCACAGCGCGACCTCAGACATCGAACCGTGGGAGGACGCGGCCCAAGCTGCGCGGGAACCACCAGACCCTGTCGCCGAGTAACAGCATCAAGGCAGGCAGCAGGACGATGCGGATCACGGTCGCGTCGAGCAAGACCGCGACGGTGAGGCCGACGCCGAGCTGGCTGACCGTGGCCACCGGCGCCCCGGCGAAGACGACGAAAACGGCCATCATGATCGCCGCCGCGCCGGTGATCACCCCGGCGGTTTTCTGCAGTCCGAACTCGATTGCCGCGGCATTGTCGCCGTGCGCCTCATAGTGCTCGCGCATGCGCATCAAGAGGAAGACCGCGTAGTCGATCGAGAGCCCGAAGACGATGCCGAAGATCATCACCGCGCCAACCACTTCGACGTAGGCATGGCCGCCGAGCGGCAGGTCGTCGGGCACGTAGCGGAGCAGAGTGAGGACCCCGAAAGCGACCGCGACGGTGGCGAGGTTGAGCGCGACCGCGAGCACGGCGAGCAGGACGGCGCGCAGGACCACGATCAGGACCAGGAGCGTGACCAGGGTTATCGCGGCGACGACCAGCGGGATCCGCGCCCGGGTGATGGTGTTGTAGCCATTGAGCTGAGCGGCGCCACCGGCGACTCCGGTTGTGAGGTCCGCTTCCTTGCCGAGAGCGTCGGCATCTGCCTGGAGTTTGTGGCCCAGGGCGATGGAGCCGGGCGTGTTGAACCCGTAGCGGGAGATGACCAGCGTCGAGGCGGCCTGTCCGCCGTGGCGGAGGTCGATCGTCGCGCCCGCCGCTTCGCGCGACGCTTTGGGGGCGCCGTCAAGCGCGGAGAGGACAAAGTACCCGGAGTTGAAGAGGCCGGGAGAAGAGCGCCGGACGTTGCCGATTTTGTTTTTCAGTTTCACGTTGTTGGCGATCACTCGGACACTGGCGCGGCGCAAACCGGACTGCAGCGGATACGAACGGCTGAAGCCGTCGGCGAGGCTGCGTTCAAGTTCGGAGGCGCCGTCGCCGAGCTGCGAAAGGCCGCCGACGAGGCTGACCGCGCCCGAGGCGAGGCGCGCCAGCCCGGTTTCGAGGCCCCGGGACTGAGTGGCAAGGCGAGCGGATCCTTTTCTCAGCTGGTTGCCACCCCCTTCGATTTTCTGAAGGCCGTCGGAGAGACGGATCGCGAGTGAGGACAGACGCTTGAGTTTCTTGATTTCGGAGACCAGCGCCGCCGTGATCTGCTGCGACTGTTCGAGGTCGTCCAGCAGCCTGGTTTTGAGCGCGGCGAGTTCGACCGGCAACCCGGCGTAGCCGACGGCGTACGGCTGGCCACTGACCGGATCGGTGCCGGTGACCGCGGCCGTCGCCTGACGCACGGCGGCGAGCACGCTCGGATATTCGGGATCCGTCTGGCCGACGGTCATCTGGCCGAGTTTCTGCAGCGCCGCTTTGAGCTGCTGTTCGGCCACCAGGGCGGGGGCTTCCAAGGTGGGCAGCGTCGTGTTCGCGTCTTTATTGAGGGATTTCTGCTCCTTGCGCGAGCGCGACAGCGCATTGATCTTCAGGCTGGGAATGACGTCGTGGAGGTTCAGCTTCAAGGTCAGCCCCCCGAGTGCCGCCCGGTGCTGGGCTTTCGCGAGTTCGCTGGTGCCTTCGGCGAACTTGTCGAGCGCCCCCACCGCGCGCTGGCTGCCCGAGCTGGCGAGGGCGAGCCCGTGCGAGATCGAGAGAGCGCCGTCGCCCGCCCGCTCGGAGCCGGTCGCCAGCAACCCGGCGCCCGCCGATGCCTGCGAAATGCCGGCCCGTAGCTGAGCGACGCCTCCGGCGGCGCGATTGAGGTTGCCGCCAAGGCTTTTCAGCTGGTGCAGCGGCCCATATTCTTCGTTCGAGGCGAGGACGGCGTTGCCGGTTTTCTGCAGGGGCGCCACCCGGTGAGCGACTCGTGCCGGCCCGATCACCGCCCGGACCCCGGGGTCGGAGGCGATGCTGCGCTGCAGGTGGGTGAGGGCCGCGAGGCTGGCGGGGTCGGTGATCGCCCCGTGCTTGGTCGTCGCGACGACGATGAAGGGGGCGTCCCAGCCGGAGCCGAAGGCCTGGTCGATAAGTTCGGCTTCCTGTCTTACCGGGTCGCTCTTCGGCAGCTGTTCGGTGCTCGGCGGGCCGGTCTTCAGAGCGATCGCCGGGCCGGCCAGGAAAAGCAGGACGGCGCCGATCAAAAGGGTGACCGCGGCTGGGCGGCGTAGGGCGCCTTTGACGAATCTCATCAGCCGCGAGCGACCGTCGGACGCCTTGCCGATACGCCAGCGGTCGAGATTGTGGCCGACGAGGACCAGCAGCGCGGGGGCCACCAGGTTCGAGACGAGGACGCTCAGCACCACCACCATCGCCACGGTCTCGGCAAGGGACGCGAGCAGGGATCCGGGCAGGATGAAGAGCGAGACCAGCATCGAGAGCAACAAGGTGCTGCCGGCGAAAGCCGTGGTGCGCCCGGCGGTGCGGCGCGTGGTGGTCGCCGCGTCCAGCGGATCGGCGCCGCCCGCCAGCTCCTCCCTAAAGCGGGAGACCATCAACAGCGCGTAGTCGACCCCTAAGGCGAGCCCCATCATCGTGCAGACCGTGAGCGCAAAGGCGTCGATGTCGAGCCAGTTGGTGAAGAAGACGAGGATCCCGCGTGAGGAGACGACGGTTATGGCGCCGAACGCGAGCGGAATCCCCGCCGCTATCGGAGAGCGGAAGACCAGCAGCAGGACGATCAGCAGGATCGGCAGAGCCAGCAGCTCGCCATGCTCGCTGGCGCTGATCGACTTCTCCTGAAGCTCCCTGGAGATCGACGGGTAACCGGCCTGGGTGGCGCGCACCGGCGCCCTGACGTGTCTTTTCAAAAGCGCGTTGAGTTCCGGCACCGTTTCGTTGACGGCTTCCTTGATGTCAACGTGGTAGTTGGCGATGATCAGCGCCTTGCGCGGGGTCGGGCGCAGGGCCTGCACGGATCCGCGATCCCACGGGGAGAGCGTGCTGACCCTCGGATCCCGTCGGAGGGCGCGGACGAGGGCCGGCCCCTGGCGGTCGATCGATTTCCCCGGCCCGCGCAGAAGGATCGCGAAAGGCTGCGAATCGCCGAAGTGTTCCCGCAGGATCTCGTTCGCGCGAGAAGCGGGGGAGCCGGGGATGTCGAGCGTGGTCGGCGTCAGGCTCTGCTCGACATTGGTGCCGACCACCGCGAGAGCGATTAGGATCGCGGCGGCGGCGGCCAAAGTGCGCTTTGGATAGCGCAGCGACAGGGGCGGCTTCCGCTCCCCCTCCTTCCGCGCGCTATCGAGCCTTCCCCTGCTCCTCCTCAAGGACACCGGTGGTAGTTTGACTGTTGGGAAGGCAGAAGGAGCGAACCGTTGCGGAAGACTTTGTTAAGAGCTGGGATCGTTGCCGGCGTCGTGGGTCTGGTCGTCGCGGGCAGCGCTTACGCGTTTCGGGTTCAGGTCGGAAAGGTCATCGTCATCGGCGGCGGTGGCTTTTCGCCGGCGACGTTGCCCAAGGACAGAGACGCCCCGATCAGGCTGCACGGCTACGGCAAAATCGAGACCACGGACGGCAGCGCCCCCTCGCCGCTGAAGAAGCTGGTCTTCGAGTTCGACAAGCATGGCTCGGTCGAGACGCGGGGGCTGCCGGTCTGCAGAAAGGCCCAGCTCGAAAACACCGATACAGCGGCGGCGCGCAAAGCCTGCGGGGACGCGATCGTCGGCAAGGGCGTCGGCACCGCGGTGGTCAACTTCCCCGAACAGAAGCCGATCGTCGCCAGCTCGCCGTTGACGATCTTCAACGGCCCTCCCAAGAACGGCAACCCGACGATCTTCGTCCATGCCTACCTCGACGTCGGCGGACCGTCGACCTTCATCGTTCCAGTCACGATTCAGAGAATCCATGACGGACGCTACGGCTTCAAAACCGAAGCTGAAATCCCCAAGATCGTCAACGGCTACGGAACCCCGCTGTATGGGCGATTGTCGATCGGCCGCACCTGGAGGTACAAGGGGAAGACCCTCAGCTACGCCAACGCGCGCTGCGCCGACGGCCGGCTCCAGGCCAAGGCTCAGCTCACCTTCAAAGACGGCACTTTCCTGCAGGGGACCGTGTTCAAGGCCTGCCAGGTCAAGAAATAGCCGCGGCCGGCCCGTCGCGCTAGCCTGGGCATGGGTATGACGGGGATTCCAAAGAGCCTCAGGGTGGCATTCGTGGTGGTGATGTTCGTCGCGCTGACCGGAGCCGTGGCGCAGGGAGCGCTGGTCAAGATCGGCCCCCTGATCCTGCACGCCGATGGCGGCTTCACACCGACGGTGCTGCCGAAGAAAAAGTTCGCGCCGATCGATTTTCATGGCAGCGCGGAGGTAGAACGCGAAGACGGCGCTGCGCCGCCAGCGCTGGAACATGCGGTGCTCGACTTCGACCGCGACGGGCGGCTCAGCAGCGGCGGCCTGGCGAAATGCCCTGCCGAAACCATCGCCAGTGCGACACCGGAACAGGCGCGGGCACTCTGCTCGGGGGCGATCGTCGGTAAAGGCCACCTCGAAGGCCTGGTCACGCTGCCCGGCGGTGGAACCATTCAAACGAAGTCTCCGCTGACGATCTTCAACGGCCCGCGCCTCCAGGGCAACCCGACCGTCATCCTCCACGCTCAGTTCACGACTCCCGCGGTGGAGACCTTCGCCGTGGTGGTGCCGATCGAAAGGAAGCTCGGGCGCTACGCCTACCAGGCGGCGATCGACGTCCCTCCAATCGCCGGGGGCCTCGGGGCCCTTACGCATGTCGACGTGAGGATCGGCCGACGCTACATCGCGGCCGGAGTGAAGCGCAGCTATGTCTCGGCTCGCTGCGGCGACGGCATCCTCGAAACGCGCGGAACTTTCACCTTCGCCGACGGCACGGTAATCGCGGGCAACGTCGACGGGTTCTGCAGGACGCGCTGACGGCCGCGGCCGCAAGCGTGACTCTCGGCCGCCAGGTTTCTATACTTTCCCGCCGCGGGCCGTTAGCTCAACTGGTTAGAGCAGGAGCCTCTTAAGCTCAAGGTTGAAGGTTCGAGTCCTTCACGGCCCATCTTCCCTCGGGCTACGGCGAGAGCGAAGTGCCGCCGCCGGATAGACCCCCGAGGGGGTTTTCCAGCGCCTGTTTGCCGCTGCCCGTCTGGGCTTTGGCGAATTCTTTCTGCTGCTTCTGGTAGGCCTTGGCCCGTTTGCGGATTTCGTTCAGCTGTTTTTCGATGCTCTTGACTTCGGCTTTCGACCCTGCCATCGCCTCGGCCTGTTTCGCCGACTTGTCGCCGCCGGCGAAATCGAGGGCGAAATACTGGTCGAAGGCCAGGGTGCTGATCGAGTTGAGCGTGGGGGCCGCTTTGGCGGCGAACTGCTGGGCGTGGGCGGCGGCCTCCAGGTTGCGCTTCGTCTCGTTGCCGAAGGGGGCGAATTCGGCAGACGTGAAGTAGGCCGTGGCGACGAGCTGGGCAATCAGCGGTTTGGGCTTTCCACCAGAGGCCTTCAGGTACTTTTCCCACGCTTCGCCGCCCTTCGCGAACTGGGCCAGCGCTTCCTGGGGGACTTCCCTGGCGTGTGTGGTGGGGTTTTCCACGATGCCCGCGTTGCCGGCGTTTAGGCGGGCGCGGGTCAACGCCGCCAGCAGAACTTCGTTTTCGGGGCTTTTTTTCAGCTTGCGTTCGATGTGGTCGGCCTGTTCTTCGAGCACGGTGGCGGCGCTCGAAGAGCTGCTGCTGTTGCCGAGCAGGCTGCCGATGTTGACCGGGCCGACGACGAGAAAGAGGCTCGAGCCCATCAGGATGGCAAGAATCGCGTACACGAATTTGACTACGTGTTTGCGTTTCCCACGGATGTCGAACACCATCCGTCGCTCACCATCGCCTCCTGCCATCAGCTCATCACCGCTCCTGTGTTGAGGGCTCCGCCATGCCTCCCGCGGCTTTCGGCGTGCCAAAAGCCCGCGCAAGCAAGATACTCAACTCATAGAGGACAAGTAGTGGGACCATCTCGAGCAACATCGAGACGGGGTCGACGCCCGGCAGGGCCGCCGCGATCACCGCGATCGCCAGATACGCGTAGCGGCGGTTTTCCTTGAGCTGGCGGACCTTGACGATGCCGAGCCGGGTGACTGCCAGGATCGCCAGCGGCAGCTGGAAGATGATCCCGCCGGCCAGCAGCGTGGTCGAGAAGAAACTGTAGTAATCGCGGGCGCGAACCTGGACGTTGAACTGGCTGTCGTTGAAGTTGAGCAGGAACTTGACGGCTGCCGGCATCACGATGAAGTACGAGAAGGCGACTCCCGCCAGGAAGAGCAGTGGCGCGAGCAGGAACATCGGCAGGATCGTCCGTCGCTCCGCTTCGCTGAAGGCCGGCAGCACGTAGGCGTAGATCTGGTAGATCAGAACCGGCAGGGCGAGGATGATCGCTCCGTAGGCGGCGACCGTGAACGTCGTCGTGAAGGGCTCGGTAATCCCAAAGGTGAGCAGTTTCTTGTGCTCGCTCGGCAGCGGGCCGGATGCGATTTCCAGCAACAGGTGGTTCTGCCAGAAGCAGAGCGCCAGGGCGACGCCGAAGACCGCGAGGGAGACAACGATCCGACTGCGGAGCTCGTCGAGGTGCTCTACGAGGGAGAGGCGGTCCTCATGAGAGACCGCCCTTACACGCCGGGGCATCTCCCGGTGTCTCTCAGGTTCGCTTGTCGGAGACGACCTCGTGCTCGGCGGGCTCCTCGACGGGAGGCGGCGCCACCTTGGGGCGATCGAGCTCCTTAGCGCTTTCGTCGGGTTTGTCGCCGGTCACTGTCTCGCGGAACTCGCGGATGCCGCGACCGAGGCTGCTGCCCAACTCCGGCAGTCGTTTCGGTCCGAACACCACGAGGGCGATGATCAGCACAACGATGATCTCCAGGGGTCCGATGTTTCCGAGCATGAACCCATGGTAACGACGTGCGGGAGGGATCGGATCAGTATTCGTGGAATCTGCCACTACCCGGTAGTTGGGTTTTCTCGAAGAGCCGGAAAAAACAGCGGATCAAGTTCCTTCCCGCCGGGTTCGAT
>DATCBF010000268.1:0-2950 GCA_036512025.1 Solirubrobacterales bacterium | reverse complement strand
TTGCGCCAGTTCCAATCTACCTTCGCGCCGCGGATGGTGGTGTCGTAGGCGAACTCGTCCACCTTGCGAACCGCCAGGGTGAGGCCGCGGCCGAACTGGGCGTAAAAATCTCCCAACGTGAGCTCGGTTCGGGGGCCGGCGTAGGTGACGGAGAGCTTGGACGGGTAGACGGTGGTGCGGTAGCGATTCAAGAGCGCGCGCTGATACTCGAGGAGCTTGCGGTCGTAGCAGTCCGCCAGCGTCTCCCCCTGGCAGTTGGCGGCCGCGGCCGACGGGGCCACGGCGTTGGAGGCGAGATACCCCGGCGTCGGTGGCGCAAGATAGGTCGCGCTGTCCAGCCGGAGACCCGCGGAGAGGCGCCACCAGGTGAGCTGCACGCTCAGGCGGTCGAGGAGCTCGCCGTAGTCGTCGTTGTCGACCAAGCCGTCGCGGTTGTTCCCATGAACCGCTCCCACCGCCGTCTCGGTGACGTCCAGCCGGACCGGCTCTCCCCGCGCGCTCGATGGTGCGGCCGCGAAGACCGCGAAGAGAGCGACGACAGCGACGGCCGCGAGAACCGACATCGTGCGTGCGCTCCGCCCCAGAGCGCGCCGGGACATCGGTTCGGGCCTACTGCCCAAGCTCGCGTTCAATCTCGCGGGCCAGGATCGTTTCGTCGCCCGGCGAATACCCTTCGTGCTGGGAGACCACCCGGCCCGAACGATCGATCAGCACCGAATAGGGGGCGTTGCGCCGAGGGTTATAGATCGCGACCACCCGCGTCTCTTGATCGAGCAGCACCGGGAACGGGATGCGCAGCTGCTGCACGTCGCCCCTGACCTGCGCGATTGATTCGGGCCCATCGATCGAGACGCCGACGACGACCAGGCCGCGTCCGCGGTACTTCTCGTAGATCTCCGCCAGATGCGGGATCTCCAGCTTGCAGGGGTCGCACCAGGTCGCCCAGAAATCCAGCAGGACCACGTCCTTCCCCCGGTGGTCGGAGAGCTGGAACCGTCCCCCGCGCACGTCGTCGAGCTGGAAGTCGGGAGCCAGGGCGCCGGCCTGGCCTGCCCCCGCCGGCGGCTGGCTCGTGCGGCATCCGCCCGAGGCGATGAGGGCGGCGAGGGTCGTCAGATGGGCGATCTGGGCGAAGACGCCGCGGCTGCCGGCCCGCCCACCGGCCCCCTCACGGACAGACGGAAGGCTTTTCAGGCGCAAACTCACAGATGAAAGCCTCCAGCGTGTCCTGTCCACCGAAGCCGGTCTCTTCGCCCAGCGAGACCATCGTCTTCGCGTCGAGCAGCATGATGAAGGGGAGCGACGCGACGTCGAAGTACGGCGCGAGCTTCTTGCTGGGATCAATGAAAACGGGAAACGGCAGCTGGTGGGCGTTCATCCAGTTGTCGAGGTCCCCCTGCGTCGCCGCCGCACCGGTGGTCTCGTTCTGGCCCTGGTACAGATCCTGGATGATTTGCACGCCGGCGGGAATGAAGCGGTTGGCCACCGACGGCAAGGTATTCGCCTCCTCGACACAGGGGTTGCACCAGACGGCGCCCACCGCCAGCAGGATCGCCGTCAGGGGAGCTCCGGAGGTGGTGGTCTTGGTCCCGTCCGAGTTGAAAAAATCGTGCAGCGCGAACTCTTGAAGCGTGTGGTCCTGAAAGCTCGGATAGCCGTAGAAGGTCGCGTCCGCCACGACGTTGCCGGTGCCCACGCCATAGGGCCCTTCGGGGTAGCTCGTCGTCCCGGCTTCCTTGGCGGCGATTCCCGCTTCGGGGGGCCCCGAGCCGGCCTTGCTCGAGCAACCCGAGGCCCCCAGCCAGATCGCCATACATCCCGAAAGAATCCCGGCAAGAGGTTGCATTCCCATTGTCATCACCTCGACCTTGGGGCGATTCTGAACCTCGGGCCGGCATCGTGACTAGGCGAAACTGACGGCATGTCTTTCGGTCTTCCAATGCTTGCGACCCGGCGACCGATCGCGGCGCGGGCGCTGGCGGGCGTCCTGGTGTCCGTCGTCTTGGGATGCGCCTTGGGATGCGTCTCGGGCTGCGTCTCGGGATGTGGCTCGAGCCCGAGCGGGCCGCCCGCTTGCGACAGCGCGCGCTGCCTGGCCGGCAACAGCTGCGTCGACGGCCAATGCAGCCTCCTTTGCGCCCATCACGGCGATTGCCCGGAGGATCTCGGATACAGCTGCGTCCCAGGGACGGCCGACGACGGCAGCGGTCAGACGCTGGTCTGTCGGCCGGGCTCGGTTCCGCGGACCGCCGGGGGCTACGGCAGCGCCTGCGGGCTGCACCTCGACGCCGACTGTGACGCATCACAGGGATTCGTCTGCGTCGGCAGGCTGAACGATTCGGACGCATTTTGCACCAAGCTCGACGGCTGCACCGCGGACGCCGACTGCCCGCAGGCGATGTACTGCGGCACCTCGCGCCAGCTCGGTTGCGTGAGCCCGACCGTGTGCGCGTCCGACGGCGACTGCGCGTTGCTCCCCGGCACCACCTGCCTCGACAACGGCACCGGCACGACGTCGTGCATGAGCGCGCCGGGGTGCCACCTCGCTTCGACCGACTGCCCACGGGGCACCACCTGCCAGGCCCTACGCGGGCAGACCAGCAGGCTCGCGCTGGCACGCGCCTGCGAGCCCCGCGGGTACTGCGCTCCCTGCCAGACCGATGTGGACTGCGCCGACGCGATGGCCGCCTGCGTCCTCGATCGAAATGGCGCCGGGTTCTGCTCCCAGCCCTGTCAGCCCGGGGGCACCAGCTGCGATCCCGGTGCGGATTGCCAGAGCACGCCCGACGGCAACTTCTGCGTTCCCAGGGGCGGCACCTGCCATGGCGATGCGTCGCCCTGCTCCGCCTGCCGCGACGACAGCGACTGCGGAAGTCAGGGGATCTGCACGCTGGTGGCGGAGACGGGAGAGCAATATTGCATCGAGCCCTGCCAGGGGACGACCTGCCCG
>DATCBF010000267.1:0-5730 GCA_036512025.1 Solirubrobacterales bacterium | reverse complement strand
GGCAGCCGCTCGAGCGCGTCAAGCAGACGCGCCCGGCGCTCGCCCAGAGGCTCGGCAAAGGCCAGCGAGTCGAGGTCGACCGGGTCGCCGCCGCGCGGAGCCGACTTGCCCTCGGAGGGCGGCAGCAGGATCAGCATGGGCGAGGGCTCAGTGGACGGGCTCGCCGACAGCCGCGGCCTCGCGGGCGGCAACGGCGGAGCCGCCCGGGTTGACCGTCGCCTCGATCGCCTCGACGCTGAGCTCGTCGCGCTTGGCCCGGATCGCGGTCGCGCCGACCACCGCGCCGACCACGGCAACCGCCGCGGCGACGCTCATCGCGTGGCCAAGGGCGTAGACGAACGCATCCTGCCCGGCGGCGGTGACCTCTTTGGCCTGTGCCGGTGACATGCCGGCCAGTGCCGACTGAGCCGAGCCACCCCCGAGAGCGTGGGCGACGTCGGAGCGCTGGGCGGCAGAAACCCCGCTGCCGGTCAAAAGGCTGTCGAGCCGTGAGCTGACCAGGCCCTGGAAGATCGCGCCGGTGACCGCGACGCCGAGGCTGCCGCCGACCATCCGGAACATCGAGAGCACACCGGAGGCGATCCCGGCCTTCTCGACCGGGACGGCGTTCATCGCGGCGCTGGTCATCGGCGACATCGTCATCGCGATCCCGATGCCGAGGAGCATGAAGCCGGGCAGCAGGTCCAGGTAGCTGGAGTGGACGGCGATGCCGCTGAAGCTGTAGAGCGAGGCGGCGACGAGGGCGAGGCCCGCGGCGATCAGCCAGCGTGGGCCGTAGCGATCGGCGAGGCGGCCGGCGATCGGCGCCACGGTGACGATCATCAGGGTCGAGGGCAGGAACCTGATCCCCGCCTGCAGCGGCGAGTAGCCGAGGATGTCCTGCATATATAGAGCGAGGAAGAAGAAGACCCCGAGCATCGAGAAGGAGACGATCAGGGCGACGACGACCGCGCCGAGGAAGTTGCGATCGGCGAAGAAGCGGAATTCGACCATCGGCACCTTGACCCGCAGCTCGACCGCGACGAAGGCGGCCAGGCCGATGGCGGCGCCGGCGAGGAGGGCGATGATCTTGGTCGAGCCCCAACCCCAGCTGTTGCCCTGGACAAGGGCGAGGATCAGCGCGGTCAGGCCGACGGTCAGCATCGCCACCCCGGCGTAGTCGACCTCGCGGCCGACGGTCTCGTCGCGCGACTCGCGCACGGCGAAGAGGGCCGCGGTGACGGCGCCGATCGCGACCGGGATGTTGAGGTAGAAGATCGCCCGCCAGCTGACGTGCTCGGTGAGGAAGCCGCCGAGCACGGGGCCGACGGCCAGCGCCAGCGCCGAGACGCCTGCCCACATCCCCATCGCTTTGCCACGCTCTCCGGCCGGGAAGGCATCGGTGATGATCGAGAGCGTCGCCGGCATCATCAGCGCCGCGCCGACGCCCTGGACGACGCGGCTGACGACCAGCGAGGTCGCGTCGGGGGCGAAGCCGGCGGTCGCCGAGGAGAGCGCGAAGATGACGACGCCGAAGAGGAACATGCGGCGGCGGCCGAAGATGTCGCCGAGCCGCCCGCCGGTCGCGATCAGGACCGCGAAGGACAACGTGTAGCCGTTGATCGTCCACTCCAGCGAGGAGATCGAGGCGCCTAGATCGCGCTGGATCGAGGGCAGTGCGACGTTGACGACGGTGTTGTCGAGCATGATCATGAACAGCGCGAAGCACATCGCCCCGAGCGTCCACCACTTGCGGTTTTCGTCGGTGATCAGGTGGTTGTAACGAGTCAAGCCGGTCCTCCGTCCTTAAGGTGTTCATAGGCCTCGGCGATGTCGGGCCTCTCCATCAGCGAGTCGACCGCAGCGTCGAGCTTGCGGCGCTGAGCGCCGGTCAGCGAGGCGGCAAAGGCCTCCATCCCGGCCTGGCGGACGACGACCATCGTCTCCACCAGCTGCTTGCCCTTGGCGGTGATCTCGACCCGGCGCGCGCGGCGGTCATCCGGATCCTCGACCCGGGTGGCGAGGCCGGCCTTGACGAGGGCGTCGACCGCCCGGCTCATCGAGGGGACTGAGACGCCAAACGTCTCCGCCAGGTCGCTGACCTGGCGCGGCTCGGTCTCACGGCCGAGCCCACCAAGCTCCAGCAACGCCTTGCACTGCGTCATCGAAAGCCCGCTCTCCTCCATCACCCGCAGCAGGTTGCCGCGGTCGTAGCGGAAGAGGTGGCCTAGCAGCGCCATCAACCGGGCAGCGGTCTGCTGCTCCTCGGCACCTACGCCGGGAGCACCAGCCTGCTCAACGATCGCGGCAATCTCACTTGCTTGCATGCGAACAATACTTGCATAAGCACAACTATTTCTCTACCGCAATAGTTGTCTCAGTGATCTATCTCACACTTATCCCTTCTCTGTAGAAGCGATTTCGCCGTATGAGGGCGCCAAATGGCGCCTGAGAGGCGACCTCAGTGGTTAAGCGATGCGGAGATCCTCGGAGAAGCCTCCCACGGTCTCTCGCTCAGACGGCGAGAGTTCGGCCGTGTGGACCAGTCTCCCCGGGTCGAAGGAGCTTTGAAGGTCGAGAATCTCGGTCAAGGGCGGCAGAACGTCGCTTGCGATGAACTGCCCGATCAGGTACAGCGTCAAGACCACCGAAAGACCTCGGACGGACCGGGCAGGGCTTGCCTTGCTGAAGGCTACGTCCGTCAACAATTCGGGCTGCATGTGCATCTCAAAGGGGTAGCGGGGATCGATCGGCACGACCTCGAATTCGCCGACTATTGCGTTTCGTTTGAATGGCCCAGGGATGAAGCCGCCCCGGACCTCGGCGACATTCCGCGCTTTGACCCCCATCATCGGAGAACCCTGAAGTGCGGATCGACTCAGGTGCAGCAGGCGATGCTTGTCGATGTTCGCAAGTTCCTGAAGCTGCCAGAGAGAGAGCGCGCGGGGATTCTTCCGGCGGTGATACGGCTGAAGCCACTCGATCACTGCCTGGGCACGAGGATCGATCCCTTCGATCTTGGCCCGACCACTGCCCGACGACAGTTTTCCTTTGCGGTTGCGTTTCCCTCGGAATTTGGGACCGCTATTGAAGATGGGAAATTCAGAGCGCTTGACAACTCTGGCCGGGATCCGTCCCTTGGTGTTGGCGATGAGCAACTGAAAAGCGAGGTGGTCGAGCGCGGACCGGTACTGGTGGACGCATTCCCCTATGAGAAGACCAAGCTTCGGAGGCGGACTCTCCGCCTTCTCGACCCGCAGGATGATGCCTTTGACCTCCGGGTGTTCCTCCATACGGAGTCCGTAGCTGTTCTCGTCGGAGACGAACTTTCTTCCCGCCTTCACCAAGGCATCGAAACGGTCTACTGCTCGATTGAGCTTTAGATCAACTCCCTCTAGAGACGGCCTGCCCACCCGCCTAAGCCTATGCAGCGGCTGCGAATCGAGCTATCCATCGAAGGCTTTGGCGACCCAGGGTGACCGCCCTGGGTCGCCGGAACTGATTGGAGAACAGCAGGCAACTCTTGGAGCTAATCAATCGGACCGGATCATCCCGTCCGCCCCTCTTGGCAAGCTGCCGAATACACCACTCGCGTTTTCAGAGCCTGTGACCGCAGGCGACGCGAGCAAACGATTGGAGATACAGATGTCCCAGGCAAACAAAGAGCTTTGGATCGCAGGTGGGGGCGTGGCATTTGCCCTTGCGAGCTTCTTGCTCGTACTCCAGCGCGCTAGCCGCTAGAGGGAGGCGCTGAAATGGCCAAGGTCTACCCCTACCACACCAACTCGCCCGAGTACCGGCGAGAAGTCCACCACGACAATGACGCATGCCCTGACGGCAAGCGGATCAAGCCGTGGCACAAAGAGACCGGGACGGGTGGCCATCCGCTCTGCAAAGAGTGCAAGAAGCTCTAGCGAGCGAAGGTGAGTTCCCAGTGGGGGCCTTCAGGCTCCCCGTCCACGATCTGCCAGTAGCGGCGTAGCTCGCTCACGGGCAGAGCGTAAGTAATGGCAAGGGCGAGGGCGCGGAAGCCCTCGCCCCTATTGCCATAGAAGCGAATTGTCGGCTCCAGAAACGCATGCCCATCACCGCCCTGGCAGGACTCGAAGGTCTCGATCCCGGCGGCGTCGAGTACATCGACATAGGGAGCTATCCCTGGATCTAGTGTCGCCAGCCAGCTAGAACGGCTCAAAACTGCTTCTCCTTTGTCAAGGCGCTTGACAATCCCCAAAGTGTCAAGTAGCTTTACAACATGCCTCCGGCCAACCGCCACGACCCACGCCGAGCGAAGTCTTCAACCTCCGACTACTCGGTCACTGAGTTCCTACGGGAGTTCCCTGACGATGCCGCCTGCCTAGAGCATCTGTGGCGGACGCGCTATGCCCCAGACGGCGAGCACGCGCATTGCCCGCACTGCGACTGCGCGCGAGTCTTCAAGCGCTACGCGACGGCTCAGGTGCGGCAGTCGTGGACCTGCACAGGCTGCGGCCACCACGTCCACCCGACCGCAGGAACGATCTTCGCCAAGTCCTCGACTTCGCTGCGGCTCTGGTTCCACGCCATGTACTTGATGACGAGCACTCGGTGCGGCATATCTGCCAAGCAGCTAGAGCGCGAGCTTGGAGTCCATTACAAGACCGCTTGGCGCATGTTCAACAAGATCCGTAACGAGCTGATGAACGACGAGGGCGAAGTTCCCCTTGCGGGGGACGTGGAGGTTGACGAGACAGCTTGGGGCGGCAAGCCGCGCCGCAAGCTGAAGACCCGCAAAGAGCAGGCTCAGTGGCGCGAGGCCAAGACAACGGTGCTCGGGATGGTCGAGCGCGGCGGCCGTGTGCGCCTGCGCATCATCCCCTCGCGCCGTGGGCCTGGCCTTAGTAGAGCTGTATTGACCCACGTAAATCCCGAATCGATCATCTTCACCGACGACTGGCGTCCCTATCGCCCGCTGCGCCGAGAGTTCCTCGATCACAAGATCATCAACCACTCGGCCGGTTCCTATGTCGTCGGCGACATCTATACGAACACCATCGAGGGCTTCTTCGGCAATCTCAAAACCGGGATGCGCGGCACCTACAAGCAGGTGTCGGATAAATGGCTTCAGTCCTACCTGGACGAGTACGCCTGGCGCTACAACCAGCGCCATCGGGGCCAGCGCTCGATGTTCCACCTTCTCTTGGACCGGGCGATAGCATGAGTGAGGCTCAGGTGCTCCGCAGCATCCGTGGGGCAGCCACACGCCGCAAGAGCGCAGATGCCGCCAAACGCCAGGCGACCGAAGACCTACGGGGCTTCTGTCAGCAGGCGCAGAAGGCCGGGGTCTCGATCACTCGGATCGCTACTGAGGCCGGTCTTTCCCGTCAGGGCGTTTACGACCTGCTGGCGGAGCGACCTTCTTCATAGCCGCGTCGAAGTCGCCTTTGCTCGGGACGGGTATCTCCAACCCGTTGTCCGTCTTCTGCTTGCGGCGCTTCTCAGGCATCGCCACAGGCTAGCTCCCACTCAAGCGGCCAATGCTCAACGAAGTGGCCGTAGCGAGCTTCCCAACGCATCCCGGCCAGCAGGTCCGCCGGATCAACGCGAAGTGCGCCCGCGAGCCTGACGACCTTCTCGACCCCCGGCAGGTAAGCGGCCTGCTCAAGCCTGCATACATCGCTGCGGCTGATCTCCGCATAGTCGGCGAGCTGCGCCGGGGAGAGGTTGGCGCGCTCACGACAGCGGATCAGATTGGCGCTGAAGCGCTCCAAGAGA